>JAISCT010000019.1 GCA_031265355.1 Oscillospiraceae bacterium
TACTCGTTCTTGAAAATGCCCTTGCCGCAGAGCTTTTTCAGCACGGTGTACGTGGTGGTTTTTTTCCACTTCATCGCCTCCGCCGCAAGCTCCGCGAGTTTTGGGGAGTGAATCGGCGCATGTTCCCATATTAGGTCGGTGAAACGCGATTCCGCTTCCGCCAATCGATAATCAGTCATGATCAACCTCCGTTCTATTTGTCATCGCACTTATTCTATCGCAAATAGAATATTATGTCAAGAGGTTTTACGCCGCGCTGGAACTATATTTCGCGCCTGACATCACCGCCTGCGCTGGGATGTCTTGGGATGCTGGGTAACGGTTGGGCCGGCGCCGCGCATCCTGCGGCGTCTTTTTCTCACGATTTCGCCGCTTCCTTCGCATTCTGTCGAGAATTTGTCACGCTCTGTCAAGAATTTGTAATCAAACTGCAACTGTATTTTTGAGCCGGGATTTGCTATAATAGAAATAACCGGTGCGGCAGCCGACTGTTTGCGGTGAGTGAATCCTGCGCACCGGATGAATGTGTCCTTGTCCTTTCTCCCGTCTGTCCGGGAGAGACCGTCGGGAGGAGTGGACCGAGAGGAGTTGCCATGGCAAATCAAGTGACACTGCCGAAGAGAACGGGAGGCGCCCGTCTGGCCGCAAAGATGGCCCGCCGGAGCAGCCGCGCCGGGCTGATAGCCGCGCTGGCGGCCGGGTTTGTCCTGCTGGCCGTCGTCGCCTCGCTGACCTACGCTCTCGCCTTTTACGACAACATCTACCCCAATGTGTACGTCGGCGGGCAGGCCCTGGGAGGGAAGTCCCAGACGGAAGCCGCCCGACTGCTGGATCGGCGGATGCAGGACGCCTACGCGCACCGAGAACTGGCGCTGACCGTCGAGGAACAGCCGCTTACGCTGTCGAGCGAACAGGTGGGGCTTCGGTTTCAGGCCGAGGCATCGGCCCGCCGTGCCCATGACTACGGTCGGACCGGGGGAATCTTCACCCGGGTACGCACCGTCGTCGCTTCGCTCTTTTGGCGGGAAGATCTCCCCCTCAGCGAAGAGTTTTACATAGACCGGACAGCGGTGGAGGCCACCGTTTCTCGGGTTGCACAACTGGCTGATATCACACCGATGGACAGTGACTGGACTATGTCGCAGGACGCCGTCACGATCACGGTGGGCACGCCCGGCCGCCGGATCGACCAAACGGCGCTGACTGAACTCATCTGCGGACGCTTTATCGCCGGCGATTTCTCGCCGGCCAATGCGCGCGCGGAGCCCGCCCCCCCCCTGCCCGTGGACCTCGCCGCGCTGTACGAGGAAGTCCATGTCGAGGCGCAAGACGCCCGGCTCGCTTCCAGCGACCCGAAAGACATCAAAGTACTGGACGCCGTGGCGGGCGTCTCCTTTGATCTGGCCGCCGCGCGGACGCTGCTGGCGGACGCCGCGCCGGGCACGCAGGTGCGCCTCCCGCTCATCCGCACACAGCCGTCGATAGACGCCGCCACATTGGAGGCCCGTCTGTTCGCCGACGAGCTGGCCACCTTCACCACCTATCTGAACGCGGGCAACACACCGCGCGTGACCAACATTCGACTGGCCGCCTCGATGATCAACGGCAGTATCCTGATGCCGGGCGATGAGTTCTCCTACAACAAAACCGTGGGGCAGCGGACGACCGACCGCGGCTTCAAGCAGGCCGGCGCCTATGTGCAGGGTAAGCTGGTGGACGAGGTGGGCGGCGGGATCTGTCAGATGTCCACCACGATGTACGTTGCGGCGGTCCGGGCCAACCTGAAGATCACGGAACGGACGAACCACTCCATGACGGTGGACTATGTGCCGGTGGGGCACGACGCCACCGTCAATTGGGGCACGTTGGACCTTCGCTTCCAAAATGACAGGAACTACCCCATCAAGATACTGGCCGAACAGAGCGGCAGCTCCGTTAAAGTGACGATCATGGGAACCAAAGTCGACGATCATACAGTGTCTCTGGACCAAAAATTTCTTTCCACCCGGCCCTTCACGTCCCAAACGACGGTCAATCCGGCCCTCGCGCCGGGCGCCCGCAAGGTGACCGTGACCGGCCACACCGGCTACACGGTGGAGACGTATCGGGTGATCCAGGACGCGAACGGCCGGGAAAGCAGCCGCACACTGGAGGCGAAGAGCGTTTACAACAAGGTCGATCAGGTCATTGAGGTGGGCCCGGATGCTGCCGCGACGGCGTCGGACAACCCCACCCCGCCGGCCGACGAGCCGACCGGCACGACCACGCCTAGTACCCCAAACACGCCACCGCCGGACACTTCGGCCGGCACGCCGAATCCATCGGGCACCCCGGACAACCCCGGTACCGGTCTGCCAAGCAACCCGGCCGACCCTCCGACCACATCGGACGACACCGATTCTCCCACGGCACCGACGGAACCCGGCGCGGACAGACTGGTGACGCCGCCAAACGACTTGCCCGTCGTCTCCGACCCCTGGGCCGCCTACCCGTACTGAGCGTGAAGAGCGGATTTCGGGTGAAGGCGCTCAGGCAAACAGCATGTCCGTTGTGACCAAGGTAAGACGCGAACCTTCCCGTTTGCGCACCTCGCGAGAAAACGAGACCTTTGAAAAGACATAGCTGTAGCGGTCGGTGTACGCGTCGAGCAGGTGTTCTTTCGCCATCAGCGTCTCAATTTCCTCCGCACGGACGGGGCTGTTGCGCCATTTACACTCGCCGAGGAGGATTTTCCCCTCGGTACGGGTCGCCGCGACTACGTCGATGTCGGTCTGTGCCCGCGTCTGCGGGTCACGCCCCCACCACGCGCCGAAGGCAGTCGCCGTGAAGGGCAGGCGGCCGGCGCGGTTCATCCGGCGCACATATTGCAGACAGATTTGCTCAAAAGGCGGCTTTCCGATATAGGTGGAAAGACGCTCCCCAAAGACCTCGGCGTCCGCCACGATGTCTCCCTGTCCGCTCTCGATCTCCGGACGGGCGAAGAAGACAAAGCGATACCAGAAATGGTAACAGTTGTCAGCCACACGGTAGAGCCCTTTCCGGCTGTTGCGCGGATTTTCGCCGAAGGGGTACTCCTTACACAGGATTTTGAGCTGCACCAGCGTTTGCAAGTATTTATTCACTTTGGCGGTTTCCTCGCCGATCTTCGTGGCAATCTCGTTCAGTTTGGAGGCGCCGCCGGCGATAGCGGACACGATGGCGTTGTACAGGGCCGGTTCCCGCAGTTCCTGATGCAACAACAGCACCGGTTCGTTGTACAAATACCCGGCGGAGTCGAAATACAGTCGTTTGATGTTTGTTTCAAAACTCTCAGAGGCTCTGATCTGCGCCAGATAATGCGGCGTCCCGCCCACACAGGCATACAATCGGAGTTTGTCTTCATAGCTGAATCCGCCGAGCATCCGACCCGCGTCGTAATAGTCAAAGCCCTCCAGCTTGATCTGCGCTGTGCGCCGGCCAAACAACGGACTCTTGTACCCCAGCACCTCCGTCTCCATGAACCCCATATGGCTGCCGCAGAGGATCAAAAACAACCCCGTATCTTTGAACACGTGATCGATGGCAATCTGCAGCACGGATTTCAGCGCGCGGTTGGCGGCCGCGGCGTAGGGGAACTCATCGAACGCAAACACAAAGCGCCGTTCCCTGGCCTTTTCCCCCAAAAACGCGAACGCGTCTTGCCATGTCCCAAACGCGCCTGCGCTGTCCGGAATGTCGAAGAATTGATAGATTTTTTTAGAAAACCGAGCGAGATTCATCGCATCGTTGGCCTCCTGCGCGGTAAATAGGAGCGCCGGTTTCCCCTTGGCAAACTCCGAGATCAACACGGTCTTCCCTATCCGCCGCCGCCCGTACAAGATCACCATCTGAAATCCCACTTCGCCATACAATCTCTCCAGTACGCTCAGTTCCGCTTCCCGTCCAACAAACATGGTGCACCTCGCTTTCTGCGCGGTTCTGTGTATACTCATGAGTATTATACTCATGAGTATATTTTATATCTGCCCGCCCCAACTGTCAAGCGCTGATTTTTCTCTGCAAAAACGCTCGCAAAACAGCCCTGCCGCGAGGCGCGCTGACTGTTTTGTGAGCGTTTGTTGTTTGTAAATACGTGCCGATTCGGCGCCGCATAGGTCGCATTTCAAATGAAAATGTATACGTTTCTGACACGTCAAAAACAAAAGTCTTCTTTTTTAGAATACTATAATTTCCTATCAAAGTCAATAGGTCAAAATGAATATTTTTGTGAATTCCATCCAGTTCTCAGCACAATGATTGGCGCAGGTGAGGCAAAACGGATCATCTTGAAAATGTATAACTCATAACGAGCGTCGGAGGGCACGGGGAAACCCCCACCCTCCGACGCTCTTCCATGGCAAAAGCGTCTTGCTGTTTCCTTATGTCCTCCAAAACGGTTGAACCAGGCTCAAGATGGCCTCAGCGTCAGTCAAGGCCATCCTCATATCCAACTCAACAACTTCGAGCTCTTCCGGATATCGCGTTGCCACCGCATATTTGGCGAGTCGCGTTGCCTCTGCCGATATCGACAGGATCTGTGGTTCATAAGCGGCGCAGAGAGAAACAAGCCGATTCATGTCATGGATTTTTGGAATCACGTCTTCATGGTAAGCCAAAATCGCTTTCAGAGCCTTCTCACCAGCCTGCTGGCAATAATAGCAGATGATCTCCAACTGCACGGGATTCATGCTCAAGCCATGTTTGGCAAACGCCAAATCGGCGGCGGCATACGCGTGCCACTTATCGGCTGTCTGCAGATCAGGCATTCAAGACTACCCCCTCGTTTTTGATGGTGTAGGCAAGCATGGACCGCTTTTGTGATTTTTGTTCAAATTCGTCTTCCCGATAGACGAGAATGTCCACCGGCTTATCCGTCTTGTCGATGATTGCTATCCGAATGATGTCCATCATAATCAGCTTGCGCTCAGGGAGTTCCGACGCAATCACAGCAAGATCAAGGTCACTCCATGGCCCCTGTTGCCCTCGGGCGTATGAGCCGAACAAAACGACTTTGGATTTTGGCAAGATGGCGGTGATGGCTTCCGCTATCCTGTTTAACTCACTGTGCAATGCAGCGTCCCATGTCATATCCGTGCCCTCCGCGTGTGCATTTACATAGATATTATATCATCAGCGCGGCCCGGGCTCAAGTTATATTTGTGAGCATCAACCCAAGTTTCGGGGAAAACCCGCAAAGCACTGCAAATACAGGGTTCGGTTTTTTCGGGGGTCACTACAAAGTATCTATCTTCGAGACAATCGATTTCGGCACAGGCTGAACATTCAGCCTGTGGGCAAAAGCGTGCATGCTGTCACTGTGTCCGCACGGTCCGCATGGCGCGCATGGCGTTCAAAATGGCGATGACGGCCACGCCGACGTCTCCAAATACGGCTTCCCACATCGTGGCGTAGCCAAGCGCGCCGAGTGCGAGGATGACGGCCTTCACGGCCAGCGCAAACCCGATGTTCTGCCACACGATCGTCCGCGTCTTCTTCGCGATTTGGATGGCGTCCGCGATCTTCGACGGCTCGTCGGTCATCAGCACCACGTCGGCGGCTTCAATCGCCGCGTCGGAGCCCACGCCGCCCATCGCTATGCCGACGTCCGCCCGCGCCAGCACGGGCGCGTCATTGATGCCGTCGCCGACGAACAGCAGCTTGCCCTTGCTAGATCTCGCCTCAAACAGCTTTTCAAGCTGCTCCACCTTGTGCTGCGGCAGCAGTTCCGTGCAGACTGTATCGATCTCCAGTTCACGCCCTACCCGCTCCCCGACGGCGCGGCTGTCGCCCGTCAGCATGGCCGTTTTTTTCACGCCGACGGCTTTCAGCGCCGCGATCGCCTTTTTGCTGTCGGGTTTCACCTCGTCCGCGATGACGAGGCAGCCGGCGTACACGCCGTCGACAGCCAGATAGACCACCGTGCCGACCGCTTCGGGTGTTTTATATGCCACGCCTTTCAGCAGTTTTTCGTTGCCCGCGAGCACATCCCTGCCGCCGATTTTTACACGCACACCGTGCCCCGCGATCTCCTCATACGCGTCGGCGGGGCCGGCCGGCGCTCCGTACGCCTTCACAATCGACTGCGCGATCGGATGGTTGGAACCCGCCTCCGCGGCCGCCGCGAGAGCCAGCAGTTCGCCCGCCGCAAAGCCGTTTGCGGGTATGATTTCCGTGACCGCGAACACGCCTTTTGTCAGCGTACCTGTTTTGTCAAACACAACCGTATCGACGTCATGGAGCGCGTCGAGATAATGACTTCCTTTGACGAGGATCCCGTTGCGCGACGCGCCGCCGATGCCGCCGAAGAAACTGAGCGGAATGGAGATCACCAGCGCGCACGGGCAGGATACAACGAGAAATACCAAGGCGCGGTGAATCCACTCCGCAAAGCCCCCGCCCAGCGCGAGCGGAGGGATGACCGCCAGCGCCGCCGCCGCGCACACAACGGCGGGGGTGTAACGGCGCGCAAACTTGGTGATAAAGTTCTCAACGGGCGCTTTCGCGCCGCTGGCGCTCTGCACGAGGGCGAGGATTTTGGAAACCGTAGATTCGCCGAACCGTTTTCTCACCTCCACCGTGAGCAGGCCGCTTTTGTTGATCGAACCGGACAGCACCTCCGCGCCGGGTTCGACGTCGCGGGGAAGCGATTCGCCCGTCAGCGCGGACATGTCCAGCGCGGAACGCCCCTCTGTCACCACGCCGTCGAGTGGGATCTTCTCGCCGGGTTTGACGACAATACAATCGCCGACGCGGACTTCATCCGGCGAAACGCGCCGCACCACGCCGTCGGTTTTGAGGTTGGCAAAATCGGGGCGAATGTCCATCAGGGCGACGATCGACCGGCGGCTTTTGCCCACGGCATACGCTTGAAACGCCTCGCCGACCTGGTAGAACAGCATGACAGCCACGCCCTCCGGGTATTCCCCGATCGCGAACGCGCCGACGGTGGCCAGACTCATTAAAAAGTTTTCGTTAAAAACCTGCCCCCGCGCGATGTTCTTCACGGCGCTGAGGACGACCTCGCCGCCGACGAGCAGATAGCTGACAAGAAATAGCGCGAGTGCAAGCCACCCATCCAGCGCAAAGAGCACACCGACGGCGAACAGCGCCGCGCCGACGGCCATCCGTATCCTAGGCAGCGCCGACGCGTGTGTTTCGGTCTCCGCGTTTCGCGCCGGTTCGCCCTCCCCGAACAGCGAAACCTTGATGTCCGGCTCCACCTGTGCCGCGATTTGGGTGATCTTCTCCAAAAGTACGGGCAGATGCGATTTGTCGTCGGCGGTGAGCGTCAGCTTTTGTGCCATCACATCGACGGCCGCGGACTGTACGCCCTCCAGTTTGGCGGCACAGCGCTCAATCTTGGCCGCACAGTTTGGGCAGCACAGCCCGTCGAGCAGATATGTCCTTGTCATAGCGGACCCCCTTTTTACTGTTGAACGATTGAGAGTTTATTCAATTGTTTGTGTAAAATTTTTGTGATTTCCCTACGTTTCACAGACGTGCAGCAGTCCCTGCGCAAAGACGTTGCCTACGTGTTCGTCATCCAGCGCGTAGTAGACCACTTTGCCGTCTTTCCGGTTCCTGACAAGCCGTGTCTGCCGAAGCTGGCGCAACTGGTGTGAAACGGCCGATTTCGTCATGCCAAGCAACACGGCTATGTCGCAGACGCACATCTCGGAGTGTTGCAGGGCGCAGAGAATCCTGACGCGGGTGGAATCGCTGAACACCTTAAACAAGTCCGCCAAGTCCATCAGTATGTCTTCGTCAGGCATTTTCTCCCGCACGTCCGCAATCACCTCTTCGTGAATGGCGTTGCAGTCGCAGCGATCGAGCTCCACCGCTTGGGCCGTCATCTACTACACCTCCACAGTTGAACGATTGAATCATCCAACAACTATTATACCCGGCCTCACCCACTTAGTCAAGACTTATTTTAGTGCCTTGTTGCCGCGAAGCGACAACAAAAAACAAGAATTGGGGTTGTGGGTTGCAGGTGCAACCCACGTTAGTATTCTCCAAAGACCTCTTGTGAAAAATCTTACCGTACCGTCAGAAAACCTGTTGACAAACCAAACGGTACCGTGTATACTGTTTTCAAACGGTACCGTTCATACAGGCGGCGCCTCACGGGGAGGCGACAGTCAGGAGGATGACAATGATGAAAAGCGCGCTCTACGAGAAATTGACGCGAATCCAATGGCTGCTTCACAAGCAACAAATCCGTGACCACCATGGCGGTCGTGTTCTGGCCGACGCCACGCGCGGACAGGGGCGGATTCTCGCCGCTCTCCAAATGAAAGACGGCATCAGCACCAAAGATTTGTCCTATTTACTCGGACTCGCGGTGTCGTCGATGAACGAGTTTCTTGGAAAATTGGAAAAAGGCGGTTACATCACCCGCGAACCGTCCGAAAAAGACAGACGCATCATACTCGTCAAACTGACCGCCAAAGGCAAAGACGAGACGCAGCCCGAACTGGCGGCGGACTTCGGCGACATCTTCGACTGCCTATCGGAAGAGGAACAAAAGACGTTCGGCGCCTATCTTGACCGCGTCATTGCCGCGCTCGAAGACAAACTCGGCTTCGACGATGCGATATTTGAGCGGTTCAAAGCGATGCTTCAGGAACACGAGAGATCGTTTGGCAGAGGTTTCTGCGGTTTTGACAAATTTGGACACGGAGGTTTTGACCGCCGTTTTGGCGGTTTCGGTCACGGGCCCGGCGGCCGCAGCCCCGGCGAGCATGGCGACGACACAAAAAAAGGAGGACACAACGATGATTGACAACACTAAAATCCTCACCGTCAATAACCTCGTCAAGCGTTACGACAAGGCGCGGACCAACGCGGTGGACGACATCAGCTTTTCGGTGGGAGAGGGTGAATTTTTCGCCTTCCTCGGCCCAAACGGCGCGGGCAAGACGACGACCATCTCGATTCTCACAACGACGCTCTCCAAGACGTCGGGCGATGTTCAGATTGCGGGTTACGACGTAGAAAAGCAGGCAAAAGAGGTGCGAGAGAACGTCGGGATTATTTTTCAACAGCCGAGTCTGGATCCGCAGCTCTCCGCAGAAGAAAACATCCGTTTTCACGCCTGTCTGTACGGCGTTTACGGCTATCGCCCCACGTTTAAGCTGATGCCGAAAGCCTACCGCGAGCACGTCATGGAACTCGCGGAAATCGTCGGCATCGCGGACGCGATTTTCAAACCGATCAAGAAGCTCTCGGGCGGTATGCAGCGCAAGCTGGAGATCATCCGCAGCCTGATCCATACGCCAAAAATCCTGTTTCTGGACGAGCCGACGCAGGGGCTCGACGCGGTTTCCCGCCGGAGCCTGTGGGAGTATATCAACAACTCGCGGCGCGAGAACGGCACGACGGTGTTTCTCACGACACACTACATCGACGAAGCGGAGAATGTCGACAAAGTCTGCATCATCAATCGCGGCAAAGTGGCCGCCTGCTGTTCGCCGGAGGACTTAAAGCGGACGTTGTCCTTCGACCCGACGCCCAGAGTCTGCCTGCCGACGTTGGAGGACGCCTATGTCGAATATCTGAGTAAAGCGGAAAGGAGCACCGCCTCATGAATGAAGTTATACTGAAACAAGAAAATCCGATCTGTGAAACCACGCCCATGCGCCGCAAGTCAGGCTTTTCCCGTGAACTGAACGCGGTGGCCACGATCGTGGCGCGCGGCATGCTGCTGACGCTGAAATCGCCCGGCACTCTCATCATGAGCCTGGCGATGCCCATGGTGATGATGGTGATGGTGGGCGGAAATCTGTCGCAAAATATGGCGGGCGGTCTGGACTTTTCCTATGGGCCGTTTATGCTCATCGGTATGCTCGTTAACATGTTGTTTATGATGACCTCACAGGGGCTGAGTTCGCTCGTCGAGGACCGTGAAATCAACTTCACACAGGAGATGATGATTGCACCAGTTTCACGGTATTCCATCGTCGTCGGTACGATACTCGGTTCGGCGTTTATGGCAATCCTCTCAAGTATCGGGACATTGATTGTCGGCCTGTTCATGGGGATCCGGCTCGGCGCGGGCGGGCTGCTCGCCATACTCGCGCTGTCGCCGCTGATGTGCCTCGCGGCGGGCGCGTTCACCATGCTCCTCATTGGCACGATCAAGAACAAGAAAGCTGTGAATATGGCGATCATGCTCATCCCCATGTCACAGATGTTTCTCTCCGGCGTGATCATTCCGATTCACAATGCAAGCGGTCTGCTGCTTGTGCTGAACCGCCTCATGCCGATGACGTATTGCCTCGACCTCGTGAGAGCGGTGGTATACGCGGGCACGACCGAATACGGCAGCGTGGTGCTGTTCAACCCGGCGGTGACGTCCGCGGCGATCGTGGGTCTGACGGCTGTGTTTTTGACGGTGGGTACGTTTATGTTCGCGAGAAGCGAAACGCACAGATGATATGAGAAACAAGGGCGTCTCTGGGGGCTGCGATGCCGCCCCCAGAGACGCCCTTGTTTTATGCCGCGCCGGCCGGCGGCGCCGATGAGGGCGGCCGGTCGCTGGGCCTCTCGCCGTCGGGCGCGGGGCGGTTCCCGTCGGGCGGCCGGCCGCCGCCGCCCGGGAAATCGCCGCCCTGGCCGGGCATGGCCAGCAGCCGGTCAATCTGCTCGTCAGTCAGCCCCAGCGCATAGAGCTGCGCGCGCTGTTCGTCGGTCAGCACGCCGTCTTGCGCCTCACCGATGATCTCTCTCGCCTGTCGGAGCGTCTCTCGGTCCATCCCCTCCGGCAAACCGCCAAATTCGCCGCCGCCGGGCCTCTCGCCGGCTTCTCCGCCGGGCGGACGTCCGGCGCCAAAGCCGCCGCGGCCGCCGCCCGGACCAAATCCGGTCCCGCCCGAACCTGCGGTCACCGTGGTCTTTGTCCCGTCCACCGCAATCTCATAGCTCTCGCCGCTCACAATCTCCGGGGTCGAGACGGCCAACACGGCCAGCGCGTACGCCGCCCGATGGGTCAGCAGCGAGGTCCCGTCTTTCAACACCTCCACCGTGGCGCCCGCCGGGATCGACGCTGCGAGGTACACGTAGCTCTGCGTCGAATCCTCGCCAAATCCGGCGCCTGTCCCCGTGCCGCCATAGACAATGGTGCCGCCCGTCACGGTGGGTGCGCCCTCGCAGTCCAGCGCGCTGTTGTCTGCGGTGGAGTCGACGATACTGACGACCTGTCCGCCGCTGATGTGGATCGTCCCGTTGGAATCCAGGCCGTCGCCGCCCGCGTGGAGTGTGACGGCGCCGCCGCTGATGCGGATCGCGTACGCGCCGCCGCCCGCACCGAAGACGTCGCGCCCAAACCGGCCCGCCGCGTCGGTTCCCCGGCTGCTGCCCCCCGCGGCGTTGATGCCGTCGTCGGAGGCTTCCAGGGCGACGGTTCCACCCGTGATGTCCACTGTCGCGCCCTCCAGCCCCTCGTACGAGGCACCCACCTCGATCTGACCGCCGCCTATTGTCAGGCCGCCGTCGGCGTGGACGCCGTCGTCCCCTGTGCGCAGGAAGAATGTGCCGCCTCCGATCACCGCGCTGCCGTTTGTGTGCAGGCAGTCGTCGGCGCTGTCCACCTGAAATGTCCCGCCCGCGATGGTAAGATCTCCCGCCGCTTTGATCCCCTTATAGCTGTCGGATCCGTCGGCTGCCGGTTCGGCACTGTGCCCGCCGCCCGCGACAATCTCAAACTGTCCGTTCGCAATGTGGAGAGCCGTCTCGGCCTGAACGGCGTCGTGCGCCGACTCGATCACAAAGCGGCCGTCGAGCAGCGCCATCCAGCCCTTGGCGGCGTCCTCGTCGTTGTTTGTCTGAACGCCGTCGCCGCCGGCCGTGATTTGGAGCGAACCGCCATGGACGGCGACGGAGTCGCGGCCGCGCAGGCCGTGGCGGGCAGCCCGGACAACGAAGGCGCCGCCCGCCACCACGAGATCGTCCTTGGTGCCAATGCCGTTGCCAAACCCGGCGTTCACGGTCAGCGTCCCCTCGCCGTTCAGCGTCAGGTCGCATTTGCTGAAGAGAGCGGCATCCGGTTCCTCGGCCACCGTATCCGCATAAACAAACTGCGCGCCGCCGTCTGTCAGGGTGTTCTCCGTCTCCGCCGCCAGCGTCACGATCAGCTTATCGGCGGACACCGCGTAAAGCGGCGCGCCCGTCTTGTTCTCGATCTGCACGCCGTCAAACACCAGGCGCACCGTATCCGTCTCCGCCGCCGCCACAAAAACCTGCCCGTTTGTCAGCGTTCCGCTCAGCACATACACGCCGCCGGCACTGACCGTGAGGACGTGCCCGTCGGCCGACGCGCCGGCACCGTCTACCGAGATTGTCTCCCCGTCAAAGCGAACCTGCGTGGCGGTCTCGTCCCACCCGGTCTCCGCATCCTCCGCCGCGAGCGGCGGCGCCGTTACGGCCGGCGTCACCTCCATCGACGCGGGCGCCCCCGCCGCCGGGTCGGTTTTGTCGATCCCGTCGGTTGCCTGTCCGCCGCAGCCCGCCAAGGCGGCCGCCAGCACCGCCGCCGCCAGCGTCCATCCTCCGATCTTCCAACAGACTCTCGGCCCTATCCGGTTCATCCTGTCACTCCTTTTTCAAAGTCTCAAAGTCCGCCTCTTCAAAAATCCGCCTCCGTCGGCGCATTCAGCACCAGCGTGATGTTCAAGTTTCCGTTGCGGCAGCGGAGCTCGTCGATGAACGCTTTCTCGCCGTGCTCCTCCTTCGTCACCACCGCGTAGTGGAGTTCGTACAAGCTCCCGAGGTCGGCGGTCCGCACCTTTTTGAGCTGCGCCGACTGCGTATATCGCCGCAGGACGCCGTCGAAGGCGTTTTCATAGTCCAAGTCCTCGGGGATCGTGATCTTCAAAAGTTTTTCCGTCCCCCGCGGCCGCCCATACCGGCAGATCTCCAGCAGCACCATGACGGTGCAAAGCACAGCACCCACGAGCCCCGCGTACAGCAAAAAGCCCATACCGGCCGCGAGACCGACGGCCATGGCAAACAGAACATAGGTGATGTCCTTCGGATCGCCGGGCGCACTGCGAAAGCGGATGATCGAAAACGCGCCCGCCAGCGAGAAGGCTCGCGCCACATTGTTGCCCACCAGCAGGATGATGACGGTGATCACCGCCGGAAGCAACACCAGCGTCAGCGCGAAACTGGGTGAGGGCGTCCGAGCCCGGTGCGTCTTCCTATACACCACGCTGATCAGCAGTCCCACCGCGAAGGCCGTCCCCAGCGCCGCCAGAAGCCCCGGGAGCGTGGCGACCGTCTCGTTGGCCGTTCCGGAAAAGATCGTGTCAAACATACAAACCACCCGCTTTCTCCATGGACAAGATACCCGGCAACAGGTCACAATGCCCACGGTCATGCTGCCCGGCGCGCAGTCTCTCCTTATACTCTGTTCCGTACTTGGAGAAACTGACGGGATAGATCCGGGCCTCCGAGAGAAGACGGCAGAGCCAAACCGGGATGCTCTGGGCCACTTTGATCTCCATAACCCACATGCCGCCGTCCAGGAGCGGCGCGCCGTGCGTGCCCGCCTCAAGCCGCAGCGCGGTGCGCCGCGCCCGAAGGTTCGTGTCGAACGAGACCCGCAGATCGTGCCGGCCGATCCCGAAGTAGGCTCGCCGCTCGTAGGCGAGGCAGAGCATAGGCCGCAGCGCGCAGCGTTTTATCAGATACGCCGCCTCCCGCAGCACCTGCCGGTTCATCGGGGGCCGGTACGTGAGAGGTTCGCCGCGCAAAAAGGCGTACGCCTCGCCGAGCGGCAGGGCGCTGCGGCGCTTGTTGACGAGACCGCGTACTTTTTTCTTGATCTCCACATAGATCTCGTCCGCCCCCGCGGGCACGCCGTAGGCCCGGAGCCGCAGCTTCTCCTTGTACCGCGGCTTGGCCAGCGACGTGCGGATCAGACTGCTGTCGTCCGTGTCGTAGTAGAGGTTCGCTATCGTGTACAGCGCGCGCCGTCCGTTGTACGCGTCCGGCTCCATGGACCCGGCCAAACGGTCCTGCAGCCACAGGGCCGTCTGGCTATCCAACAGGTATTTGTTCTCGTAACGGTTGAAGACCTCGACGGCCATGCGGATCACCCTCTCTTCGCAACTGCCTTCACTCTATCCTCCGAATGTGACGCGCGTGTGAAAAACAGGGGGAATTTTCGTGAAAAACGGGGGACCGCCCGGCCGGCGGCCCCCCGATGGTTTTCATCCAAACAGCTCACTTTGCCATCTCAAACCAAAAGATACTCCCCGCCCCCGCGCGGCTCTCCACGCCGTACCGGGCTCCGTGGGACTCCAAAATCTCCTTCACAATGGCAAGACCCAGGCCCGTGCCGACCTTTTCGCGCCTGTGTTTCTCGGAAACGACGCGGTGATACCTGTCCCAGATCAGCGCTCTCTCCGTTTCGGCGATCCCCGCGCCGTGGTCCTCCACCGTACAGCGGACGCGGCCGCCCAGGTCCGACAGCGTGATCGCAATCACCTTGTCCTCCCCCATGTGGTTGATGGCGTTTCCAATCAGGTTGTAGAGCACTTGCGTGAGCTTTTTCCCGTCGCCAGAAACATACTGGTCAGGTTCCACAAAAAGCCGCATCTCGCAGTCCTCGCGGTCGCACAGAGGTTCAAATTGCGCGCACACTGATCTGACCGTGTCGCTCAGGGAAAAATTGGAAATTTTTAACGGTTCGCTGCCCGACTGCAGCACCGAGATGTCCATGATGTCGCTGACGAGCAGCGTCAGACGATCCGCCTCCCGCGCTATCACGGCCAGATGCGCCTCCCGCCGCTCCCTGTCGTCTCCCGAGATGTCGCGGATCATCTCCGCGAAGGCCTTGATCATCGTGAGCGGGGTCCGCAGATCGTGGGAGATGTTGGCAAGCAGCTCCCGGCGCAATCTCTCGGCCTTGGACAGCTCCAGCGCCGCCTCGCCTAGCGTGGCGGAGAGCGCGTCGAGCTCCGCGCAAAACCCCCGGCCAAAGCGCAGGCCAAAGTCGCCCTTCGACAGCTTCGTGGCCTGCGCGGAGATCTCCGACACGGGCTGCGAGAACTTGCGGGCGATGAAAAACGCGACGACGAGGCTGAGCAGCAGCGCCGCCGCCGTGACATAGAGAAGCTGCGTCCGCAAGATCTCCGTCGTCGCGTTGACCGGGTCGAGCGGCGTGCTGATGTAGAGGAGCGCGTCCGGCAGGCGCGCGCCGTAGATGAGCATCCGGCCCTGAAACCGGCCGCTGCTCTCCGTGTAGCTGACCCGGCCGTCCGCGCTTTGGGACAGCCGGGCCACAAACCCCGCGAAGTCGGCCGGCAGCGGGCGGAGCCACACGGCCTCTTGGCGGCCCTGACCGCCGGGCGGCGCCGCGCCGGGACCGCGCCGCCCCGAGCCGTGCTCATCGGATGTATAAAGGATCTGCCCCTGGGGATCTGTGAGGAAGACAAGGATGGCGTTGCGGAATGTCAGCCGGTCGACGGCGTCCTCAAACCCGTCTTGCCCGTATTCGCTGAGGATCGCGTCCGCGATGGCTTTCACGTCGGCGGTCTTCATGCGTTCGTAGAAGCTCTGCAGAAAGACGATCTGCATAAGCCAGAGCGCCGTCAGGATCGCGGCGGCGAACAAAATAAAATACAGCCACAGCTTGACGCCGATGGACTGCCGTTTACGCTTCAAATTTGTATCCCACCCCTCTGAGCGTGACGATGTGGTCGCGGTACGGTCCGAGGCGCCCGCGCAGGAGTTTGATCTGCGCGTCCACCGTGCGGTCGTCGCCGAAGAAGTCGTAGCCCCACACCGCATTCAGGAGTTTGTCCCGCGTCAGGGCAATGCCCCGGTTCGCCGCCAGGTAAACCAGCAGCTCGTACTCTTTCGGCGTCAGATCCGCCTTCCGTCCGTCGAGGCGGACCGTGCGCCCCGCCGTATCGATCTCCAGCCCGCCGAAGACAAGGCTCTCCCCTTCCCGGACCGCCGCCCGACCCCTGTGCCGGTTCACAATGACGCGGATGCGCGCCATCAATTCCTTCGGGGAGAAGGGTTTTACGACATAGTCGTCGACGCCCATCTCGAACCCAAAGAGTTTGTCATATTCTTCTCCGCGGGCGGACAACATGAGCATTGGGATGTCCCGGCTCTTTTTGATCTCCTTGCAGGCGGAAAAACCGTCCAGTTTCGGCATCATCGCGTCCATGATGACAATGTCGAAATCCCGCTCGCGGCAGAGTCGGACGGCTTCCCGTCCATCCTCGGCTTCAAACGCTTCGTGGCCTTCAAACGCCGCGTACTCCCGAATCACAGCGCGGATGTCCGCTTCGTCGTCGACAATCAAAATCGTATACATATGACCCCCTGATGACAATGGATGGTTGAGAATGCGATTTTTTACTGCTGTTTTGACGATGTATCTCATTGTACCACAGGCTGGCCGGTTTGTCCAAAGGGACCGGTTTGTCCAAAAGAGAAGTTTCCCAGTGCGTCGATTCGAATTGACAACCGGGAGGCAGATGGGTATGATAGAATATGAACAGTCCCGGGGGACCGATAGCACCCCCATGGAAAGGAATCGCGCCATGATAGAATTTGAGGAATACAAAGGCCGTTTGCTGGCCCGGGAGAGCGACCTCAGGGGCCTGGAGTCGGCGCTAGATCTCGGGGCGGCCCGGGCGGAGATCGACCGGCTGGAAGCGGAGACGGGCCAGGACGGTTTCTGGAACGACCTGGAGAATTCGCAGAAGGTGCTGCAGCGCCTCAAGCAATTGCGGGACAAGTGCGCCGGATACGACCGCCTGAAGAATTGCTGGGACGACGTCAGCACGCTCTGCGAGATGGCGCTGGAGGCGGGCGACGAGAGCCTCCTGCCGGAGGTGCGCGAAGGATTTACTGCGTTTGAGCGGGACCTCGACGCCGCTCGTCTCGCCACACTGCTCTCCGGGCTCTACGACAAATCAAACGCCATCATCTCCTTCCACGCGGGTGCGGGCGGCACGGAGGCGCAGGACTGGGCAGAGATGCTCTTTCGCATGTACAACCGCTGGGGCGAACGGCACGGTTTTGCCGTGAGCACGCTCGACTACCTCGACGGAGACGAGGCCGGTCTCAAGAGCGCCGTCATTTTGATCGAGGGAGAAAACGCCTTTGGCTACCTGAAGGGCGAGATGGGCGTGCACAGGCTCGTGCGCATCTCTCCGTTTGACGCCTCGGGCCGGCGGCACACATCCTTTGCCGCCGTGGAGGTGATGCCCGAGGTGCCGGACGACGTGACCATCGACATCCGTGAGGAGGACTTGCGCGTGGACACCTACCGCTCGGGCGGCGCCGGCGGGCAGCACGTCAACAAGACCGAGAGCGCCATCCGCATCACCCATATCCCCACCGGTATCGTGGTGGCCTGCCAAAACGAGCGCAGTCAGATGCAAAACCGGGCCGTCGCGATGCGCATGCTCCGCTCCAAACTGCTTGAGATCAAAGAGCGGGAGCACCTAGAGCGCATCGAAGACATCAAGGGCGACCAAAAGGCCATCGAGTGGGGCAGCCAGATCCGCTCTTACGTGTTCATGCCGTATACGCTGGTCAAGGACCATCGCACCGGCTGCGAGTCCGGCAACATCCAAGCCGTCATGGACGGAGAGATCGACCTCTTCATCAACGCCTATCTGAAGGCGCTCGCCACCGGCGACTGGGCGAAGTCATAGCGCACAGCTGCGCCCTCGTATGCCGCCGGACCGGCGCCGCGCGCCGGGCCGGTCTGTCTTGACCGGTCTGTTTTGATGTGAGCTTATATGGAAATTTTTGTAAATTCCCGTACGTCGGCGACGGGCGGGACATCGGGAGGCTCGTATGCTGGCGTGTCATCTGCACGGCACTCTCAAATATTATACGGCGTCGCACTTCGACGGCGTGCGCCACGCCTTCTCCACCCGGCAGGGCGGTGTGAGCCTGCCCCCGTTTGACACACTGAACCTGGGCCGCGCGGGGGAGGACTCCCGTGAAAACATCCTCCAAAACTTCGAGCGCCTGTGCGGCGCGATCAAAGTCGACATGCGCCGCCTGGTGTTCGCCCGGCAGGTGCACGGCGACACGGTCCGCCGCGTGACGGCCGAGAATGCCGGCGAGGGACTGTATCGGCCGGCGGCGGCGGACTGCGACGCATTGGTGACAAACGACCCGGACGTGTGCCTCACCGTATTTTCGGCCGACTGCGTACCGGTCCTCCTTTACGACCCGGAGAAACAGGCCGTCGGCGCCGTCCACGCCGGCTGGCGCGGCACGGCGCTCGGCATCGTCCGCAAGACTGTGGAGGCCCTGGGGGACCGCTATGGCTGCCGGACGGCCCATCTGCGGGCGGCCGTCGGCCCGTGCATCGGCCCCTGCTGCTTCGAGACCCGCGCCGACGTGGCCAAGGCACTGGCGGGCGTACTGGGGGCGTCCGTAGCCCCCTACATCCGTTACGACGGCGGCGATCGTTTTCACATTGATCTCAGGGAGATCAACATCTTCTGGCTGACGCAAGCCGGCGTGCCGCGGGCACAGATTGAGCTCTCGGAGGCCTGTACCCGCTGCCGTATAGAGGACTTTTTCTCTCACCGCCGCGACGGCGCGCGGCGCGGCAGCATGGCGGCGTTCATCCAGCTGAATCCGCCGTTTGAAGGGAGTCCGCGATGAAGAAATACCGTTTGTTCTTGGGGGCGTTGCTGCCGGCGCTGCTGTTGTCGCTGTCAAGCTGTCAGGGGCTGAGTGACTGGCTGCTGGACCCCGATACCGCGTCTCCGACCGTGAGTCCGACGCCCCTCCAGCCGCCGCAGCCGCCCTCGGGTCCGCCTCGCAACGACCTCTTCGGCATCCCGTGGCTGCCGGAGGACACAGTGCGGCCGTTCACCGACCGCAACCGCTTCAACGCGCGGTGGCACCGCCTGGTCTACGAGGGGCTGTTTGCACTGGACGCCGCTTTCGAGCCGACGCCGGTGCTGTGCGCCTCCTATGAGACCCAGGACAATCGCGTCTATCTGTTCCGCCTGCGGGACGACGTCCGGTTCCACGACGGCACGGCACTGACCGCTTCGGACGCGGCGGTTTCTCTCACGGCGGCCTGTGGTCAGGATTCCACTTACGCCGCGGCGCTGTCCGGGGTGGTTTCGGTGCGGGCGGTGGAGCCCATGACGGTGGAGGTGACACTGGCGGCGCCAAACCCCCGTCTGCCCGCGCTGCTCACCGTGCCGATCCTCCCGCAAAACGCGAAGGACTTTGCGGTGCCGCCCGGTACGGGCCCCTATGTACCGCAAATCGACGACGACCATCCACACCTGCTGGCGGCCGCCGACTGGTGGCGGCGAGAGACGCGGTCCATCTCCCGCATTGAGCTGATCCCCATCGAGACCTCCGACCAGCTCATCTACGCCTTTGGGACCCGCGCGGTCAGTCTGGTGGAGCAGAACCCCACCGACACCACCGCGATCCATTACGGCGGGGACTACGAGACCTGGGAATTTGACACGCCCATCCTCCAGTACTTGGGCTTCAACACCAAGCACGCGCTGCTGCGGGACCCGGCGCTCCGGTACGCGCTGTCGTTGGCCGTCGACCGAGAGACAATCTGCCGGGAGTTCTACAGCGGCCGCTGGGCCGCGCCCGCCGTGCTGCCGCTGCCGCCGGCAAGCCCCCTGTACAACGAGACGCTGGCCGGCCAAAACGGCTGCGATCTCGAACGCCTGTCGGCGTTGTTTGCGGACCTCTCTCTTGAGGACCGCGACGAAGACGGCGTGCTGGAGTATCCCATCTCCCGTTACCGCCGCCAGCCTCTCGTCTTCACGCTGATCGTCAGCGCCGAAAACGCGGAGCGCACCGCCGCCGCCCGGCACATCGCGCAGACGCTGGGCGACATGGGCGTCGCGGTGGAGGTCTCCGCGCTCCCGTTCAACGCCTTCCTGACCGCGATGAAAGAAGGTGCGTTCGACCTCTACTACGCCGAGACGACGCTGACCCCCGATTTCAATCCCCTGGTGTTCGGCGCCGACGGCGCGCTGGGCTACGGTTTCTACCGCGACGCGGAGACCATCGCGCTCTGGGAGGCTGTCTGCGCGGCGGCGCCCGGCGAGGCCGCCGCCGCGCAGACAGCCTTCTGGCGGCGCTGGCTTGCGGAGGCGCCCATCGTGCCCGTGCTATGCAAACGGCAGGCACTGCTCACCCAGCGCGGCCTTGTGACAAACCCGGCGCCGCTGTTTGACAACCTGTTTTACAACCTGTCCGCGTGGCAATGACCCGCGCGGACAGACCCGAAAGAGGATCGAAGGAGCTTATGAAGAAGATCTCGTGGCAGCTCGTCGCCTCCGACTGGCTGCTGACGGTGGGGCTGGTTTTCAGTTTGTTTTGCGCGGTCTCTCCCACGCTGGCACAGCCGCCGAATCCCGTATCCGTGCTGTGTCTTCTCATGGGAAGCGCGCTGTTTTGGGTTCTCATCTTGCGGGTGCCGGCGGCCGGGATCTCATTTTTTGTGCTCGCCGCCGCGGGCGCGGCCGTCCTTCTCCTCACGGGTCCCGCCAAGGGTCTGACGCACTTCGACGTCCTGTGGGAAAATTTCTCGCCCTTTGTCCAGTGGGTGTGGGACATCCTCTCCTACCCCACAGCCGGTATCGAGGCGCCCGCGGCATACGCAAACCAGGCGCTGCTGCTGGCCTCTGTGGGGAGCAGCCTGGTCATGAGCGCACTGGTATGCTGCCGGACGCACCCCGCTGTCCTCCTCGTGCTGGGCGGCGGGGCGCTCACACTTCTGGAACGCTCGGACTGGGACTTCTCCACACCCGCGTTTGCGCTGTTTGCGCTGTTTCTGGCGCTGTACATCGTCCTGTTCGCCTACCGGGGGCAGGCCCGGCGCACCGGGCAGCCGCCCAAGACCCTGCCCCATCTGGCAGCGGCGCTCCCGCTATGCGCGCTGGGGCTGACAGCCGCGTTGCTGTCGCCGGCCGCCGATATGGACTGGGGCGATCGTTTTCTTCGGTGGGCGGGCGATTTTCTGCCCCAATGGGCCCTGTTTGACGGTGTGGACAGCCGCTTTTCTGAGATGAACATCTTCACTTATAACGGACTGGAGGACGGGCAGTGGAACGGCGGCGTACTGGGCGGCCCGGCCCAGCGGAGCAGCAATCTGGTGCTCTATATCGCCGCCGACGCGCCGCCCGCGTATCTGAAAGGCCACACCTACGCCGCGTACACGGGGCAGCGCTGGGAGAGTCTGGATGCTCCGAACAGTACCCCGCAGCTGTTTTCGTCCGACTACGACTGGCCTTTTCTGCCGTATACACTGGAGCCCTACCCGCTGCCTGAGCCGTTCTCTTCGCGCGAGACGCCCTTGATGAGGTACGGCCGATTCTTACGCGGCGCCTTGGAAGGCGGCGGCGTGCGCTTTTTGTACGGCGCCGCCGCCCTGTTCGAACAGTCCGAGCAGCTGCTCCTCACCGGCGGAGAATCGCTTTCCTGGAATCGGACGCGCGCGCTGTCTCCGCTGCTGGACGCCTCGTCTGAGCTGTCCTTTCTGCGTCTCAACCCGGACACGGTGCACCGCCGCAGCCAAACAATCATCTACTGGGACATGCGCACCCGCACACTGTTTCTGCCGTCGGACGCCATCTCCCTCTCGGCGTTCGAGGCCCCCCGAGACACCCTGCGGCTCACTTTGTCCGGGGATGTGACGATGACGGCGACGCGGGGCCGAGAGTTTCGGTATACGGTGGACAGCGTCACGCTCAATCTGACGGATGCACAGCGCGCAGCCATCTTACGGCTCAGTTACCCCGGCCTGCTGGAGGACCTGCGTGAGACGCCTCACTCCGACCGGCCGTCTCGTACCGATCCGGACGGCCGCTTTTTGACGGCCATGCGGGCGGAGCAGGCGGAGGCGCACGCATATTACCTCTCCCTGCCCCCCGAACTGCCCGACCGGGTGCGGACGCTGGCCGAGGAACTGACAAAAACCGAAGAGACAAGCTACGACAAGGCGCGGGCGCTGGAGGCTTATCTGCGCGAGACCTTCCCCTATGACTTGAACACGCCGCCCACGCCGCCGTCGCAGGATTTTGTCGACTATTTTTTGTTTGACTTGCAGCGCGGGTACTGCACCTATTACGCGAGCGCCCTCGCGGTCATGGCGCGCAGCATCGGCCTGCCGGCCCGCTATGTGGAGGGGTTTGCGCCGTCGTCCGACAAGATAGGGGAATACTACTACGCCACCGGCAAACAGGCGCACGCCTGGGTCGAGATCTTCTTTGAGGGTTTTGGTTGGATCCCCTTCGAGCCCACCGCCTCTTTCTCGGATTCCTGGGACGACGCCTCCCCGGAGGGGACAGGAGCCACGCCCACGCCGTCCCCCGACACGCCGAGTCCGTCGCCGTCCTCCCCCGCCGCGCCGGCCCCGACACCGACCGGCGGCGGACCTGACGCCGACCTGCCGTCCGGCGGCGGCCCGTGGTGGTGGCTGGTCCCGCTGGGCGCGCTGCTGCTCTCTGCCTGGCCGCTGCTGTACGTGCTGCGCCGCCGCGCCCTGTTCCGGCAGGCGCGGCAGGGTCCGGACCGCCGCGTCTCTCTGCGGCTCTTTGAGCAGATCGTGGCGCTGGCGCGGCTGACCGGCATCGATCCGCCGGCGTTCGACGAGACAGTCCTTGCGTGGGGCCTGCGGGCGGACCGCGCGGCGCAGCACGAGGAACCTGTCTTCACCGCCGCCGCGCAGATTGCCGGCCGCCTCCGCTTCGGCCCCGACGGACCGGCGGCGGCGGACCAAGCCGCGCTGCTCGCGCTCCTCCTCCGTCTGGACGCCCAAACCGCCGCCCGCCGCCCCTGGCGGCGCCTCCTCCGACCGCTGATCCTGCGCCGCTGACGGGGTCAGCGTTGACAGCGGCACGACGCTTACGCCATCCGCTAAATTGTAACGATTCTATCCCTTTTTTACTTTTTCTGCCCCGGTCTCTTCCTTGTACAAAGGCAGGTTGTCCTCGTCGAACCGGTCGAATCCCTTCATACGCCGGGTGGTAACGAACGCCCCTGCCGCCCATGGCGTTGTATTTCCGGATACTGTAGGAGCCAAGCCTCATATCCGCGCAATATTGGACGGTTTTTCGTGCCGATATTGCTTTCTGTGCCCGATAGTGCTATCATATATGCTATATAGGATGTTCTCGATTTTTTCCTACATTCGGCATATACTATGAAGTGGGAAAGTTGGAATATCGGAAAACAAGGAGATGCGCTTATGCTGGCGGAACTGCGCGCGAAGTCGCAGATTACCATCCCAAAAGAAATCGTTGACAAGCTCGGAATCGCTGAGGGCGATAAGCTGGAGGTGACCGAGAAGGACGGCGCGATTTATCTAATGCCCGTTGTTGTGTACCCCAAAAAGTACCTTGACGAGCTCCGCGGAGAAATCCAGAACACGAAAGCAAAGATCGCAGCGGGGGAACGCCCCGCGTTTGACAGTGTGGAAGCCCTGTTTACTAAACTGGAGGGCAATTGATGTCCTGCCAGTTCACATTTACCGACCGATTTCAGAAACATTTCAAGACCCTGACCGAACAGGAAAAGCGGCAGCTTCGGCGAAAGCTGGCGTTGCTTGCCGAGAACCCGTTGCACCCGTCGCTTCGCACAAAGCGAATACAGGGGACGGCGGATCTGTTTGAGTGCAGCGTCAACATGGATATCCGCATCATCTGGTACTACGAGGGCAGCCGGATGATCATACTGGTTGACGTCGGCCACCATGATATCCTGAAACAGTTTTAGCAGGGCAATGGGGAGGGCGGTTTGCCCTCCCCATTGTGTTATACTTGCGAGCTCTGATGTTTGTCAATTTTTACTTTTTCTTCCTCTTCTTTATCGCCTAGGTGTTCCCGGAGGAGAATGATATACATGGCGAGAAACGCGTTTACAAAAGGAACTGACAGTTCTCGGCCAGCGGGGTATAGGCGGGGTCGGGGCCAAAATAGAACAGTTTGGCCGTGTAGCGTACGTCGGGGAGAAGCGAATCGAAATGATACGGCAGTGTCCGCTCTTGACCGGGCTGCAAGACGGTTTCCTGCTTTTCGATTCCGAGCAGACGTCCGTTCTCATCATATAAGGCAAAAATCCCGTACATCGGCTGGGCACTGTCCCTGTTGTTGACGGCTGCGGAAGAAATCTTGATTGTATTGTCGCCAAGTTCGGTAACGGTTTGGAACGATTGGAACGGCTCCGGCGTGATCGGCGTCAGTTCCCTGCGCTCATAAACATCGATCTCGGCGGCGCAAGCCCATCCGCCGTGCCCTCGTTCCGCCGTCAGACGCAAGGCGTCAACACGAGTGGCAGAAAAAATCACAGCATTGCTCCCGCCGCTTGTATCGGCCCACTGACCGGCCGCCAACGTCAACCAATCGCCGGCCGGCGTCAATCCTTCCAGCTTGTACTGCGTGATGTTCCCATTGAGCTGATCCCCGCCGCCGCTGCGCCTGAAATACACGAGCTTATCCGCATTGATCGTGCGGTCGAAGGCGAGCGTGATACTCTGCGGCAACAGTGGGTTCGGCGGGTTTTTATAGTCAATATGCCACCATGTATTCAACCTGCCGTCGATCGCCCACGAGGCGCCTCCGTTGCCGGCGGCGGCGTCAGCCGTATACGCCATTGTATCCATCTCGCTTGTCGCCGTCGCGGTCATCTCATCATGCGAGACCAGATCGTCCGTGTAGGTCATCTCGTAGACGTTGATCTCCCTGGCGGCCACATAATACCGGCCCGTGCTGCCAGTACACGCGAGAGCGGTCAAACGGACGGCGGTGACCGCGACCGGGTCAAACGCCGCGGCATTGAGCAGATCGCTCGCGCCGTCCCATGTCCCGGCGTCCAGCTGCCGCCATTCGCCGTCCGGCAGGCGTCCCTCCAGAACGTACTGCGTGATGTTTCCGTAAATGGTCCCGGACCCGGCGCGGTTGCGGTATTCCAGCCTGCAAACGTTTCTGGCCGCCCCGTTGAATGTGAGCGTGATGCTCTGCGGCAGCTGCGGGTCCGCCGCGGGGGCGGTGTATTTTACGTTCCACCACGTGTTCAGGTTGCCGTCGATCGCCCAGGATGCCGGGCCATTGCCGGCCCTGGCGTCTGCGGATCCGTCGTCGGCCATCTGACTGGTGGCTGCGGCCGTCATATCGGCGTGCGGGACCAGGCTGATTTCAGAGGTCCGACGCAGATTTAAGTCCAGCGTCACATCCTTTTCAATGATGAACCTGATCTCTCGGTGGCTGCTCGACACAAAACCGCTCCAGCCCCAAAAATCCGGTTCACTCGTGGAGACGGCGACAATCGTTCCGGCTGGGAATGTCGTCGTGCTTGGCAGCACAAGCGTACGGCCGTTGACGACGGCCTTCAGCCCTTTGTCGCCGGTGATGGTGAGCCGGTCACGCGCTTTCATCTCACCCGTGTCGTACACGGTCAGTTCGGCCAGTTGCACGCGATA
This sequence comes from Oscillospiraceae bacterium, assembly GCA_031265355.1. Lineage (NCBI taxonomy): Bacteria > Bacillati > Bacillota > Clostridia > Eubacteriales > Oscillospiraceae > Oscillospiraceae bacterium. Next base: position 25,475 of record JAISCT010000019.1, read on the forward strand.
TTGCGGGTCGGCGGCGGCATAATCGCCTTTTCGGGTCACGGTGAGCAAGATATACCGCGCGGTCTGGGGTCCCACATCATAAACCGCCACGCCAAACGTCGGCGGAGCGGCGCCGGTCACTGTTTTTATGACGGTGAAGTCGTTTTCGCCCTCGGCCTTCACAGAGATCGTAAAATCTTTCGGGAAGTTGGCATAGTCGCCGTCGACCGCGTAATAACCGTCGTCGCGCGGGAACAGTTTGACAATGTTGAAATCTTTGTTCTCACCCAAGTCCACCTGTATCGTCACAGGGCTTACGGAGACGTCCGGCGACGCAGTCCCCGTGCTTGTGTAGCCGACGCTGTTGGCGGCGTTCGGGTGTATGATGTAACCGTCGGTCAGATTTTTAAGCGCCCAGTTGGCGTTGTCTGCGCCCAGACTGTTTGAGGTGACGCTCCGGCCCAGCGCGAGATTCTCGAATGACGACGGGCCGTAGTGGGCCGTCAGGGTGGCGTCGTCTTCCAATGTGATGCCCAGGCGCCTGTCGATGCCCGAAGCCGCGCCGGACCAACCCACAAAAACGTTCTCCGGGGCAGGGTCGTCCGCGGGGATGAGCGCAATGTCCATCGCGGTGCCCGCAATGGCGCTGACGACGAAGGGCAGTTTTCGCGGCGCGCTTCCATTGACGGAAACGCGGTCGTGCGTGAGATTGTCCGATTGGATGCGCAGCGTCTTTGCGGATGCGCTGTAGATCTCAATCTCGCCGATCTCCGCCACATAGCCCTCCGCGCCGTCCGGTGCGAGTTCTGTCGCCCTCACACGGACATAGCGGGCCGTTTGCTGCGGCTTGACGTCCGTCTCAAACGGGTTTGCATAGCTGTTGACGTCGGCCTCGGTGATCGCATTGATCGTCTTCCAGACATCACCGTCGGCGGACATTTCGACGGCATATGTGCGCGGGGCTTTCGCGCCGCTGCCCAGCGGATAGACCGTGACGACGTCTATCGGCGTCGGGACACCGAAGTCAACCGTAACAGATTGTTCCGCGGTCTTAGACGTTTGTCTCTCCGACGTCCAGCCGCTTGCTTTCGATCCGTCGGTCACAGGCGACGCGTCGCCGCTGGTGGCCGCAGCGGGGAGACCCACAGCCGCGTTCAGACGGCTGGCGATCACTTGGGCGCTGTTTTTGCCGTTGGTAAACGCTTTGTACAAGGGTTCGAGCGTCCGCTGCGCAAACGGCAGGTCGGCCTCCCCGGCCGTGTTGAACCAGCCAAGCTCGGCAAAACCTCTCGCATAGACCAAGCCGGCCACATGCCCCGCCGATTCACGCGTCGAACGGAATGTGATCGGTTGGTTGAACGAAAAATCGACTGTTGTATCCGTCTGCGGGTTGAGGTCTACGGTGAGGAAACTGCCGTCCGTCGCAGGGTTTTGTACCGGAACGCCGTCGACCGACAGACTGAACGCGGTGACAAACGACGGCACGAACAATTTCAGCCGGACGCCGGTGGATGAACCGGGGTCCGTGATCGTGAACTTGACAGTGCTCTCGTCGGGATAATTGCTCTCCTGCTTGATTGTGACGTCGCCGGTCGGCGAGCGGTAGGTGTATGTGCTGTTTGTGTACTGCAGGGCCAGTAGCGCCCCACTGGGATCAATCAGGTATTGGTACAAAATCGCGTCAGCCATGCCTTCACCGCCGCGCATGACACAGCATTGCGGCGCCTCGCCGCCGCGCGAGAGAGTGGTCTGGCCGCCGGTCCCAAGACAGTTGTCCGTACCGAAGCCGCCGTTCGGGAACTGGTTGAAACCCAACCCCGTGTAAAGGATCCACTGGCTGTATTCAAGCCATTCGACGTCGCCCGTGACCCGGAACAGATCGATCGAGGCCTCATACGAATCGATGACGGCGCAGCCTTCCGTCCATTGCGGCCGCTGCCACCAGTTGTAGTTTTGGTAGTCCTCGGTCATGGCGAATTTTCTGTATTCGTTCATGCGTTTGATGGCCAGCTCAAGCGCCAGTTGTTCCCCCGTGTCGCCATAATAGCGGATCAAACCGCGTACTGCGGTCAGCGTCGCGTGCGTCTGGAACCGTTTCGCCACCGGCTCCGCCAATTGGTATTTATTTACATATATATCGATGACTTCCTTCAGCTGCGCCGCGCGCGCCTCCTGCCCGTCGATGCCTTTGAGCACATGGTACGCATCTGTGGCGCCGTCCACCATCATGAAGAAGCAGGCGGTGTCGCCGCCCGACAGCGACCATCTGCCGTCGCCCGTGTCCGAACTGGAATCGGTCAGCTGCCGCGTCGGGTAGGCGGCGATATCCTCTCTGCCGCCGATAAGCATCCCATCGACAAGATTGAGCAGCGTCTCAAGCGCCCTTGGGTCTTTGTTGTACTTGTACACTTCGCACATAGCGCGCAGAAACCAACTGTGGCCGGAGAAGTACTGCTCTATGGGATGGCCCGGGGTGTAGGCATAGTTCATATACGCGCCATCCACGCGGTACTCCATCATTTTGTTCATGAGCGTACTGAGCCAGGTCGATTGCCTGTCGTGCAAAATGGCGGCCTGGCGTACAGCCCCCAATATGAGGCGGCCCTGCATGTCGCCCGCCCAGTTGCCGTGGTCGTTGTTGAAAACCCAGTCCACGTTCGCGTATGTGCCAGTTTCCAATCTTTGGGCATTGGCCAAGGCACGCGCGTACAGATAACCAGGCGCCTCGTGGACATCAGCCTGGTCGATTTTTTGGTATACTTCCCCTGATGCGGCAGTCGCCGTCATGCTGAACCCGTACGGCACGGCCATGATAACCGCCAGCGCGAGCGCTATGAGCTTTTTCATATCGAACATCAATCCTCTCAATATTTCGTGACATATCGGCGCAAGACGCCGATTGCCCATCCTAAAATGCGTCCCACAAAAGCCCTCCGCCTACCCTATCCCCTCCCTCTGCACATGAATGAACTTGCACACCTGTGTTCCCTCATATCTCCTTTGCGGTGCGTTCTATCCTGCACAAACGCACCGGAACTGCGCCTACACAAGCCATTGCGAAAAGGTATACCTTTTTAATGCGTCTTTTAGGGCGATTTTCGGGTTCTGCGATTTGTGTAAATACACAAAAACTAGAAAAAGCGCTATTGACTTTGAATGCAATGTGTGGTAAAATGTAAGTGTTATATCTTACAATCCGATCTTTTCTAAAAGGTATACATTGGCAGGATTTCTCCGGTTTGACGGAGTTTTTACACAAAAAGCGGTGAGAATTTTTTACAAACAAAGTGGCGGGTTCCGCTGATACTGGAATGTATCAACGGAACCCGCCAACGCCGTCTGGCGGAAAAAAGACCGGCGCTTGGTAAACTAGCCTACCACTACCAATTGCTCATGCTGCCTAAATTGTACACATTCACATAAGCGAGGTAATTGAGCGTTTGCAGGGCTTGCGCGCTTCTCTTTCCGGCGGAGCAGTAGACAATGATTTCAGCGTTTTTGTCAGTCACAATTTCTTCCGCCTTCGTGAAAATATCAGTGTATTCGATATTGATCGCGCCGTCAATGTGCCTCTCGTCGTACTCCTCTTTGGAACGGACGTCTATGAGAACCGCGCCGTTCAATACTTTATCTTTCGCTGTGGCAGGATTGATATAGCCCGCGCTCTCTATGACCGTGGGTTCCTCCAGGTCAAGCGACTCAAGCAACGGCACATTGCTCTCAATGTCCCAGATAAACACTTTCAGCTTGAAGTCTTGCACATCGGCCGGTTTAGCGATTATATTGTTCACGGTGACAAAATCACCTGTTCTCGAAATATTCGCTTCTTTTCTGTCCAATCCTTTCAATACGCCGTCGCCGTCATACAGAGCAGCGATGACGGCCGCTTTGTCAAAACCGTCGGCGTCACACCGCGTCATCTGCGTGGTTACGGTTATCACACCGTCGGCAATCGCCGCCTTCGGCGGAAGGACTGTATTGTTCGCCGCTTCGTCGCAAGACAGGGTTATCGCCTGCAGAAGATGGCTGGCGCCACCCCACTGCGTATCCAGATTCGTGGAACAGTAAAGCCTTACACTGACCTGGTCGTCCGGATCGAATATCTGATAATCAATGTCGAAGCACTGGCCACGCTGACCTCCGGAAATGTCTTTGCCGTATGTCCCGGTATACATCACGATTCCGTTCACCAAAAATTCAAGCGTGACGTCGCCGCCCCAGACGGAGGAATATACTTTCAGGTTGTGCGGCTTGCAGCTGCGGTATGGCAGCGTAAACGTGTACCCGGTACCAAGCCCGCGCACTTGTATGCCGTATCTGTTTCTGGGGACCGAGCCGGGGGCGGCATCCGAGTAGGCGAACGAGAACGGCGCGTCGGTAATCGGGCCGCTGGTGGCTCCAACCGCCTGAATATTTTGTATTATCGGCGCCAGAATGTCTTTTCTGGCGTAGTTGCTGATGCTATTGCTGTTAAACTGCGCCCAGTCAACGCTTCCCTCTTCCGTGAGATTTACGCTTCCAGACGTGACTGTCATTTTACCGGATACCTTCGCTAAACCCCGCCTGACGGTCACAGTGACCGTATAGGTTCTGGTCGATCCGTCCGCCGCCGCAACCTTGTAATCCACCGGGTCGGTAAAATCCCGGGCCGCGCCGGAAGGCGGATCGATGGACTCACCCGTGTACCCGACGACCGGAGCGAGGCTGGTGACGTCCGTTCCGGAGGGCAATGTGACGGAGATCGTCCCGGCTCTGCTGTCGATCTTCCCGGCCACGCCGTCCAGCGTAAAGCTTGTGATCACATTGCCGTCAACAACATTGGCGTCGCTTACTTTCAACACGACGACGCCGTGGGCGGGGACATTCACCGTGTAAGACATGCCAACATCCAGATCCTGATGCGCCCACAAATCCCTGGCGGTAACATCGCCGGGGAAACCGATCTCGTCAAAATTGACCGTGATATCAAGCGGCGATGTCCCTCTATTTAAAAGCGTCACGGCCTTGGTCAGCGAGCCGGCGTAACCGAGGTCTTTTACCCAAATCTGGGCATTCCCCGTGGTTTTCACGAGGGTCGCCTGCAAGCACGCCGGGTCCTGATTCAGGGCGATCAGCTCTCTGTTGGTAACGATGTCGAGGGTCTGCTGAGAAATCTTCGTCAGGTCGTTGCCCAACATAAGAGGGGTAGACATCATGCACCACATGGTGAAATGGGCTTTATCCTCTTCATATGTCATGCCGTTGCCCACCTGCATCATATCCAAGTCGTTCACATGACCCGGCCCGTGATATTTGGCGAGGTTCGTAACCTGATCGACCTGATACATCACCGAGGAAAAGCTCGCGGAAAGATCACTGCCGACCCGCCATGAATCGGCAATGTCCACAACCCACTCCCCCGGGAACTGCCACCGGCAGACGTTATACACCTTGTATTTTCCGGTTTCGTTCCTGATATCCTCAATGATGTTCCCGATTTTCGTGTACTGCATCTGCTCACTGAGGCCCATCCGCTGTCCGCCGCACCAGTCCACCTTAATGAAATCGTAACCCCAATCAATCAGGTACATCCTCAGGTCTTGCTCTTCGTAGCCGTACAGGCCGACGTCGTCCCCGTACGTCCCTACGTCGCCGCGGTCCCATATCGAAGCGCAGGTAACGACCCCGGCGTCCGTATAAATGCCGGCGCTCAAGCCCTTCTCGTGGGCCATGTCCGCGAAGATCCGCATTCCGTTGGGGAATTTGGTGGGATGTGTGCGTACCATGCCGTCAGGTCCACGCCCTCCGAAGAAGCCGTCGTCAATGTTAAAGAACGTATACCCCGCGTCCGCCAGCCCCGTACTCACCAGCGCGTTCATTTGTTTTATCAGTTCCGCCTCGTTGATTTTGGCCCTGTACAGGTTCCACGACGCCCAGCCCATGAGCGGCGTTACCCTCTTTGTAGGCGGGCCGTTAAGAATGCCTCTGAATTGAATGACGGCGGCGTTAAGCGTCTTGTATGCCGCGTGTATCTCATCGGCGCTTCCGCCCAACGTACTTTCGGCAGAATCGATCTCGGCAGAAAAAGTGTCTATATCTCCCTGAGAAACATTCTCGTTCCCGTCGGCGCTCTCCAACAAGCCGTGCGCTGTGGCGATCAGGCTTTCGAGCTGGCTTTTTGAATGGCGTATATAGCTGTTCAAAAACACCTCCATGGCGTTGTCAATGTCAAGCTTCGCCGACTCAAAGCTCTCCGCGTTCACGGCGCTCTTTATCGCGATTTCGGCGGCGTCCCAAGTGGATTGGGGGTACTGATTCGGCGCGTCGCCTATTAACACGGTGTTTAGCTTATCCAGGGCCGCCTTGGCATAATCCCACTTTAACGAGGAGGCCTCGTCAAAAGGAACTTCGATATGGATCAGCGCCGCCGTGCAGTAAGCCGCGGGGGCCTGGGACAGCAGCAGCACATACCGCGCGTCCACGGTGGAATCAAATATTACCCTCTTCTCGTCAGTGGTAGTCGTCCACGTCAGCGGTCCGGCCGTTTGCGTAAAACTGGAGCCGTCAGTGCTCACGTACACTCTGGCGGTGGTTACGCGCCCATTGGCGCCGTTTTGCCTGGGGAGGTAGCGAAGGCCGGCGACTTTTGTGACGGCTCCGAGATCGATCTGGAGCCAGTGGCCGTTCTCGACGTTCTCTTTCCCATGGGACGTTCCGGTTCCGTTCGCGTGCAGCGTGTTGTCGTTGGCGCCGGTCCGCCACGAGGTGTGCCAGAATGTATTTGTCTCCCCGTCAACGACGTTCGACGCGGGTGCGGACTCGTTTACGGTCTCTTCCGTACAGGCGGAAGCCGCCGTCAGAAAGAATGGGTAATCCATAAAAGTCGGAGACTCCGTAATCTCACCGGACAGGGTTATTGCCTGTAGACAATGGCTCGCCCCACCCCATTGGGTGTCACGGTTTAGCGAGCAGTAGATCCTGACGCTGACCTCGTCAGACGGGCCGGACAACTGAAAGTCGATGTCAAAGCATTGGCCGGTCTGTCCCGAGGATGTGTCCTTGCCGTACGTGCCGGTGTACATCACTGTTCCGTTCACAATGAATTCCAGCGTGATGTCCCCGGCCCATACGGATGAGTAAACCTTTAGGTTCTGCGGTTTATTGCTGAGGTAAGGGATCGTGAACGAGTACTCGCTGTCAAGGCCCCGTATTTCGACACCGGTTCTGCTTGTCGGGTTCGAACCCGGCGCGGCGTCCGAGAAGCTGAACAAGAACGGACAATCGGTAACCGGGCCGCTTGTCGTTTTGTTCGCTTTAATATCCTGTATAACCCGTTTGGATATATTTTTTCTCGCGTAACTGCTCACACTGCCGCTGTTGAACTGCACCCAGTCAAGAGAGCCTTCTTCTGTGAGATTGACCGTCCCCGTCTTCATTGTCATCTGGCCGGACACATACAATTCACCCGGTTCCGGAGCGGCAAAGGCCGTTTCCCACACCGGCAGGCATGACAGAAGAAGAACGGCGCTCATACAAAGCGATATGTACTTCTTTTTGGTCGCGATAACCATCAGCGCGCGCGCTATGATTTTTTTCATATTGATCCTCAATCCTCCCAATCATACTTCGTGACATCTCGGCGTGAGACGCCGGGATGCCATACGGAAATGCGTCCACAAAGGCCCTCTGTCCGCCCTATTCCCCTCCTCCTGCACACAAATTTGCACGTCTGCGTTCTCCCCATATCTCCTTTACGGCACGTCCTACCCTGCACAAACGCACCGGAACTGCGCCAGTAGAGCCACACAAAAAGGTATATTTTTCAAAAGCGTAGTATAAACGTAGACATTCTTATTGTACTGCATGTACTGTACAAAGTCAAGCGATAAATGAAATATTTTTTAGCCAAATTTAACGAGCGAATCTCTCTACTTGACAAACGGCCCGGTTTGCGTTATGCTGGAAGAACATGATAATTTAAACATATATGCTTACTATGCAATTTGTCTCTTCGGGCGGCGGCATGCCGCCCCTGCTGCCGGATGCCGTACCGGGCACGAGGCGGCGAAAAGTACCCAAGAGGAGGTTTTCGTATATGGCGGGTCGAGGTCTCAATCGGGAGGGCCGGCGCAACACATACTACGGGGACGCCGGCGTTTTTTGTGAGATGGACAGCAAATTTCGGGCCGGGTGTATGCAAAACGTCAACCGCACGTTCATGCAGGCGCAGCAGTGTCCGCTCGTGACGGCCGTGCGCGTCATGCAGTCCATCAGCAACTCCGTGATCATCGCCCACTCGCCGCTCGGCTGTTCCGGCGGCATGGCGATGGAGAACAGCAACGTCAAACTTTACCGCACAATGACGGGGGCGCCGTACGAAAACAGCCGGGTCCTCTCGACCAACCTGGACGAGCGCGACGTCATCATGGGTGGGGAAAATAAACTCCGGCGAGCCGTCGAAGAGGCGGTCCGGCGCTACGACCCGGAGGTCATCTCAATCATGATGTCCTGTGCCTCCGGCATCATTGGGGACGATGTGGAGGCGGTGATCGAAGAGATGCAACCGGACCTAAAGGCCGTGCTGGTCCCGGTCTTTTGCGAGGGATTCCGTTCCAAGATCCCGATCACGGGCAGCGATGTGGCCTTCCACGGCATCCAAAAATATCTCTTCCGGGACATCCATCCGGCGCGGCAGGACAATCTGGTCAATGTGTTCATCCTGCCCACCTGCGGCGCCCTGGACCGGGCCTACCTGACCGAGATGTTGGCAGCTTTGGGGCTGGAGGCGAATTTTCTGCCCTTTGCCGGCTCGCTGGCGGACTTTCGGCGTATGACGTCCGCCCGGGTCTCCACTTCCGTCTGCTCGGCGTTCGCGGACGACCTGCTCGCCTACCTGTGGCAGACCTACGACATCCCCTACACCCGTTTCGTGCTGCCCATCGGCTCAGAGGAGACGGACGAGTGGCTGCGTGGCATCGCCCGGGAGGTGGGCCGGGAGACTGAGGCCGAGGCGTACCTCGCGCGGGAGCGAGCCCGGTATATGCCGAAGGTCCGGGAGATCCGTCAGCGCATCCAAGGGAAACGGGTCGTGATCACGACCAATCTGATGCGCAGCCTCTCCAACATGGCGCTGGCCCGCGACTTCGGGTTTGAGGTGGCCGCGGTGCAAACGGCCCTCTACGATGATTTTTTGAGCGACGAGCTCGCCAAACTGTCGGACACCCTCGGCGCCGGGGCCCTGCTCACGCTGAACGGCGCGCAGGCCTATGAGCAGGCCAATCTCATCCAAAAGCTGGATGCGGACCTCTTCCTCGGCATGGGCGTCGATCAGGCGCGCCGTCAAGGGGTCCCCGCCGTGTTTCAGGTGGACCGCAAAAGCGTGACCTTCGGCTACCGGGGCCTCGCGTCACTGGCCGTCAAACTGGCCGACGCGCTGGAAAATCCAAATTTTGTCAAAAAGCTGGCGGCGCACAAAAAGCTCCCTTATCGGGACGCCTGGTACGCCGAAAACGCTTTCAAATACATGGTTTAGGTGTCAGCACAAACCAGCAGCGGAGAGAGGGACGACCATGCCTGAGATTTTGGAAAACCCGCGCGCCTCCTGCATGCTGGGCGGCGCGCTCGGCACATTGCTCGCGATCCCCCGCGTGGTGCCAATTTTGCACACGGGACCCGGCTGCAGCCAAATGACCCACCTGGGACAGATCCACCAGGGCGGCCTGAAGGCCGAATCCTACATGGTGACGCCGCCCTGCACGGTCATGCTGGAGAAAGAGATTGTCTTTGGGGGGCTTGACCGGCTGCGCGAGACGATCGAAGGGACCTTGGAAGTCTTTGACGGCGATCTGTACTGTGTCCTGACGGGCTGTACCGCCGGGATCATCGGCGACGACGTGAGCAGCGTGATCGCGGAGTTTCCGAACGTCCCGCTCGTGTTTGCGGACACGGCGGGGTTCAAAGGCGACACCTACGCGGGCTACGAGACGGTGCTGAGCGTGCTGAGCGAGTCCCTTGTCCGCCCGCGCGTCGGCGAACCGGACCGCCGCACGGTGAACCTCTTCGGCATTGTACCGTACCAGGACCTCTACTGGCAGGGGAATCTGAACGAGATCCGGCGTATTCTGGGCCGGCTCGGTGTCAGGGCAAACACCTTCTTTGGCGTGGAGGAGACCATCGACGCCTTCCGGCACGCAGCCGAGGCCTCCTATAATTTGATCTTCTCGCCCTGGCTTGCGCGGGGGACCGAGCAGCTCTTCCGCGACCGGCACGGGATCGAAAGTCTGCGCTTCGACTGCTGCCCGATGGGCCCCACCGAAACCACCTCATTTGTCCGCACCGTGGGGGCGGCGCTCGGGCTCGACCCGGCGCGCGTGGAGGCGGTCGTCGCGGCGGAGGAGTCGTATGTCTACAGCTTCTTTTCCACGCTGGCAGGCTACATGGAGCAGCACCGCATCGCGCTGGTCGGCGACGCCGGCACCGTGACCGCAAGCCTTCGGTTCCTTGTGAACGACTTCGGCCAGATCCCGGTGCTGGCCGTGGTGACGGACCAGATCGAGGACGCGGACGCGCGGGCGGCCGTCGAGGCCGCTTTGGGCACACTGGAGTTTCCCCGTAAACCGGCTGTTTTCTTCGAAAGCGACCAGTGGCGCATCAAAGAGATCCTTCGGGCGCACCGGGACGAGATCACCCAGATTTACGGAAGCGCCTTGGAGCGCGAAATCGCCCTGGAACTGCGGTGTAAATATGTGAACCACACCTTCCCCTGTTCGGAGAAACTGATCTTCGACAAAGGCTACGCCGGCTACCGCGGCTGCCTCAAGCTGTTGGAGGACATCCACACCCGCAACCATTTGATTTGAGATGTCGCTTACGAATCATCTTTTCATCTGCGCCGCATCTTGTAAATTTTATTTTTCGACAGACCCTAAGTTTGGCAAGACAGAGACAACACCAGACGCAAGTATGCAAACAAAGGGCATGGCAAAATCACGATAGCGCGGTTGTGTCTCGATAATAAGGTGAATGCCATAATACAAGAGAAAAATCAACGCGCAGAGCAAAAAATGCGGGTTTATATTTTTCTGAACCATCGTAAACACGACAACTATCAAGGCAATTAGAAATAAAAATAAATAGTAACATTTGTCAAGTTTTACAACTCTGTCGACTGTGTTTTGCCACCATGCATTTTCTCTTTCACTTCTGCCTTTTGATGCCTCTTTACCAAAAGACAAACTACGGCTCTCATACATCGCCCACATTCTGTAAGACTTTTCACCAAAGAATGATATGGGATTCATTTTGATTTTCGAAAGAGACTCGGAAATTAAAATGTTTTCTATTTGATATCTTTCTTCAAGTGTTTTCGCCTGAGAAACTGCTGAAATCAACTCCTCCGAATAACCGCCATAAGAATCTACATTCAAGCCGACCATAAATTTCCAGTACGGGTCATTGTTCTTCAGGCCATGCATATTGATACCTGTCGCGGCAACAACACTTGACGCAATCATCCCAATGAGAGCATATGAAATTATAAAACTCATCAAATGGCCAAATTTTTTGAAACATTCTTTGCGATCCGCCACTTCGAGCGATAGAACAATATAGTAACTAACGATCGAGACGACAGGGACTATGCCAATGGGGCGAAAAATGTTACCAAAAGCAATGAGAATTCCGCCGACAATTGAACTCCTGTAGTCTGAATTTTCCGCAACAAAGGTGTCTTTAAAAGCCCTTGTAAATCCACTCGCCACGCAGGCGGATTCGTTTCTCCTGCGCAGTATCCTTGTTCCAGTCTGAGAAAAATCGCGATTTTTCTCAGACTTTATAATCATATATAATCCAAATAAAATCAAGAGCAATGACAGATGTTGATTGGTCAATACCGAGATCAAAAAATAGGGAGCTGGATAGATAAAATAGAGAACCGCACCAAACATTGCACTGCGAACGTCTTTGGTCATTTGTTTAATAAAAAAATACATCAAGATGTTAATGGCGGCCATAACCAATCCATTTATGATTAGCAAGGCTGTTGTACTATCGCCAAATAGTTTAACAATGAGCGCCTCATATAAGACAAACCCTGTTTGATATGCCCAATAGAAGAAGTACGGACTGTTTTGAAACGTAAAATCCCCCGCCGTAACTTGTTTTGCCGCATTGAACATTAACAGAAAATCGGAAACCGGATTGGCGTTAATAATGAGGGCTATTGCAACCTTACTTACGATAGCAATAGCGGCGAAACCAAAAATAAAAAGTTTTTCTGATATTTTTATATATCTGAATATATAAATCAGAATAACTATCAAGAGTACCGTTACGCATATATATTTATACAAACTCATTTCAAAAGAAAATATCGTGTTAATTATTGTCAAAAAAGATAAGATGATTGCAACACAAACGTATACCAAATAATGGGATATCTCGGATAATTTTTTCATACTTTCACCCCAACAGCTTTCGGCACATTGTATACCATATTGCAGCGGATTTTGCTAGCGATTTCAAGAAACGGACTCTAGCCGCTCAATATTATACTACCTATTATGTTGAAAATCAATGGGGCAGTGCGTAAAAATCCTCTAAAAAACGCAAATAACGGTTCGGCACGCCTGCGTACCGAACCGTTATTTCAGCGTATATTGCTCAATCTCCACCCAGATTTCAACATACGTTTAACTTGCAGCAATTAATTGCGGAGTGTTTCTGATTTGATCACTTGGCTGAACAGGGGTTTTTCTTTCTGTTCCATCAGTTTTCCGTCCCGGGCGCTAGTTCGTCTGAGACCAGGCGCTCGATGTCGATCAATAGCTTGATGTCCTCGCCGGTCTTGGCGATGCCGGAGATGTAGCGGTTGCCGCCGGAACTCCTCGATTCGGACGGCGGCACGATCTGTTCGGCAGAGATCTCCAGCACCTCGCGCACCTGGTCGACGATCAGGCCGATTCCGGAATCGCCGATGTCCACGACGATGATGCAGGTGCGGTCGGTGTACTCTTTCGGCTCCTTATTGAACCGGATGCGCACGTCCATGACGGGCACAATCTTGCCGCGCAGGTTGATGATGCCCCGGATATACGGCGGCAGTTCCGGCAGTTCGGTGATGGTCTGTACATTGATGATCTCCGTCACATAGGCGATCTCTACGCCGTAGTCCTCATCGCCGACGGCAAAAGTCAGGTACCTGTCTCTGGTACCGTCCTCTTCGTCTATTAAAGTCAAATTGTCCTGATCCATTTTCTCACTCTCCCGGGGGATTTGGGTGGTGTCCGGCTATTGGGCCTGGGTCAGCGCCTTGACGTCGATGATGAGGCTGATGCTGCCGTCTCCGAGGATTGTGCAGCCGGATACACCGCGGATCTTTCCGATACGCCGCAGGATGAAGGAGGGGATGGGCTTCACGACAATCTGCTGTTCGCCCACCAGTTTGTCCGCAAACAGGCCCACCATGTGCCCCTCATCTTCCACCATAATGATGACCCCGTCCTCAAAACGCGCCGCATCCGTCTTCACCTGGAACAGCCGGTGCAGACGCACGATGGAGTAGCACTCGCCGCGGAATAGAATCATCTCGTTGCCGTCCGGGTCGATGATGATATCCTTGCTCCACGGCTTGAAGGACTCCCGGATGTTGAGCGTCGGCACGATGTAAAAATTCCGTCCAACCTGAATCTCGATCCCCGCCAAAATGGCCAGTGTGAGCGGAATGCGGATTGTAACCGTCATGCCCTGACCCGGCACGGAGTCGAGCAGCACGTTGCCGCCCACTTTTTCTATGTTTTTCTTCACCACATCCATGCCCACGCCGCGGCCGGAGAGCTCCGTGACCTGCTCGTTGGTAGAAAACCCAGGCAGCATGATGAAGTTGTAGATCTCCTTGTCCGTGTACTCCCAATCCGGCTTTGCGATCAGGCCCTGACGGTGCGCCTTGGCGAAAATCTTATCGCGATCGAGTCCGCGCCCGTCGTCGGTGCAGGAGATGATGACATCCGACCCCGAGTTGCGGGCCTCCAGAACAATCCGCCCCACCGGCGGCTTGCCGGCCGCGGCGCGGTCCTCGCGGGTGTCCTCAAGCCCGTGATCCATCGAGTTTCGAATGATGTGCATCAGCGGATCGGACAAATTGTCTATGATGTTTTTGTCCACTTCCGTCTCTTCACCGAGTATGGTGAGCTCAACCTCCTTGCCCAGCTTGCGCGAGAGGTCGCGGATGATACGGTGCATCTTGTGGAAGGTGGACGACACCGGGATCATGCGTACGGACATGATGACGTCCTGCAACTCTCCGGTGTTCTTCGTGAGCAGCGCAGCGGCCTTCTCGAAGTTGTCGAGCTGCAGACCCTCTAAATCCGGGCTGCTCACCACCATAGAGACCGAGATCACCAATTCGCCGACGAGATCCATCAGGCGGTCCAGTTTGTTCACATTGACGCTGATGAAACTCTGCTTGGCCTCAGTCACGGGCGCCGACGACACCTTTGCCGGCGCCGGCGGTGGCGCGGCGGTCGCCTCGGCCGGCGCCGGTTTCTCCGTCTCGGACGGCGGCTTTGGCGCCGCCTCCAAGACCGGAGCCGGCGCGGCGTCTCCCGGCGCACGCGGTTCGTCCGCCGGCGCGACGGTCTCGGGCACGGCGCTCGGCGCCTCCTCCGTTACCTCGAAACTCCGGACAAACAGGGCAGCCGATATGACACTCCGGATGGCGTCGGCCGGCTGCTCTGTCTCCACATACAAAGTCGCACCGTTTGCAATGATGCAGTCGCTGCAGTCTTCCAGCAGCTCCTCCGGCACGGTCTCGATGTGCCGGGCCATGTCCTGCAGGGCGTTGACAAGCTGGTAGGCCCGGATGTTCTCCATCTTGCAGCCCTCTTGGAAGAAGACGTGGACGCGGTATCGCTTTCCGCCCGCCGGCAGGGGGGGAGCCGGCGCGTCGCCGGTCCCATCGGCGGTTTCCGCCGTCTCCGCCTTTGCCGGCGCGGGCGTTTCCTGCTGCGCAGGCGCCTTTGCCGGCGTCTCCGCCCCGTCTGCGCTGTCCGACGGCGCGGCGGTCAGCACCGCCATATACGCCCGGATGCGCGTGAGCAGAGGCCCCTCGTCTCCGTCCGACGGGAGGCCGTTTTGGATCTTCGCCACCTCCGCCTTGAAGAAGTCAGCCGACTCGAGGCACAGATCCGCGATGACGGGCCAGTCCGGGTTCGCGTCGCCGTGTTCCCGGATGAAGAAAAACATGTCCTCGACCGCGTGCGCCAGCGTGGAGATATGGGTGTACTCCATCATGGCGGCCGAGCCCTTGATGGTGTGCATGACACGGAAGATCTCGTTGATATGCTCCCCCGTCAGCCCGCCGAGCTGTTCCCCTTCGATCAGGATTTCCTCCAGCCGTTCCGTGAGCTGCATGTTCTCAAAGATGAACATCTCCAGCATGGAATCCATGCTCATGCTTCCACCGCCCCATTGTGTGCTCCGCCTGACAGCGCCCCGGCGCAACTGTCTGCGCCCCGTCTCTCACGCCGTGCGGCGCCCCGGACACGCCCGCGCGGGTCCATATTATGTTTCGTACGATGGGGCGGAAAAGTTTAGGGGCGCGCCACCCTAAACGCAGACCATGAACATCTCTTCATTTGCACTTATGTTTTATATACAAAATTTTACGGCAACAAGGGCACGCTGATAGATGCTGATGACAAAATCATCTCCCTACTCCCGCGTACGCGCGCGGTAGTCGGCGATGAGTAGGTCCACCACACGGCCGTAGCTTTGGGTGCCCTCCGGTTGGTTCATGGTCCGTAGATAGGCGTCGTTCACCGCCTCTCCCACTGCCCGCGCCGGGCCCTCGTAGCGTTTGACGTAGGCCCGCTGGGCCTCGAAATCCGCGTACACCAGAGGGTCAACCCCCTTCCATAAACGTTCGCTCAGCGCGGCGTCGGCCGCGCCGAGGGCGTTGGAACAGTAGATGAAGGCCAGGTGGTAGCCGGAGTAGGCGAACAGCGGATCCGGATTGGCCGTACAGGCCAAAAAGGCGATGTAGTTCGCCTCGTCCTCCGAGACGTACCCCATACCGTGGGCCATCTCGTGACACATCGTAAATGGCAGGTGCGCCGGAATCGTATTCGGATTCACCATGGCCTCGCCGAGAAAGGGGCTGTAGATACCGGAGAGCCCAAGTCGGGACAGCAGTCCCGCGCCGACGACCCGTTTGGGCGCGGCGGGAGCGCCCTCAAAGGCGCCGGGCACCCGCGCGGCCAGGCGACTGTATCCGTCGGCGGCCCGGCCGGCCAACGCGCCGAAGCCGCCCGTGCAGGCGCCATCCGCCCCCCGGGGCACTCGGCCGGCCAGCGCGTTCATCTCGTCGCGCAGCCACACGGCCGTGTCGTAGAGGGTCTGGGCAGAGGCGGGCGCCGTGTCCAGGGCGAGCTCCCCTGCCAGCGGCGGCGCAAAGGCGCCGAGCCCCCACAGCGAGAGAAACAGACACGCGAGCACACCGGTGAGCAAGGCGGCGTGAGAGAGAAGGTGCAGCACCGGTCGGCCGGAGCGGCGGCGCACGGTGTGCACCGAACCAACCGCCAGCGCCGCCAGCGCGGCGGCGGCCAGCGCGTATGCCAGACACTCAGTGAGCGGAAACGGCGCGGCTGCGATGTGAGACAGCGCCCGCTGGGCCAGACGGGACCAGGGAACAAACACCCGCGCCACACCCACCGGGTCGTTTCGCGCCCAAAGCAGCTCCACGGCGGCGGTCAGCCACAGCGCTCCGGCGGCAATCCCCCGCCGGAGCGCTGTGTTTCGTCCCCCACCTTTCGCATTTTTTGCCATACATAGTCCCTCTTTTCTCATTTCCCCCGCATTTTCACACAAATTCACCACCATTCTATCCCTTTTTTGCCGCCTTGACAAGCGGGCGCTTCGCACATTTTGCGTACGACCACAAGATACTGTGAGCTTTTGCCCGTATGGGGCCGAAATCGAGAGATTGAAAAAAAAGAAAACACATATTGGCCTTTTGCGCTTGACAGGCCCGTGACAAATGTGTTATAAATGGTTTGGGCGTTCGGCGCCCATGTAGAGTTATGCGACTGAACATGAAGGAGGCGCCCGTGTGAAAACATTTATGGCAAGACCGGAGACCGTGACGCGCGCATGGTTTGTCCTCGACGCGGCGGGGCACCCGCTGGGGCAGACCGCGACGCAGGCCGCCGTGTTGCTGCGCGGGAAACACAAGCCGGAATTTACCCCCCATGTGGACACCGGCGATTTTGTCGTCGTCATCAACGCCGAGAAAGCGGTGCTGACGGGCCGGAAACTCGAGCAGAAAGTCTACCGCACGCACTCCCGCTACATCGGCGGGCTCAAGGAGACAAAATACCGCCTGCTGATGCAGCAGAGGCCCGAGTTCGCCGTGGAACTGGCCGTTCGGGGTATGCTCCCCAAGAACACCCTGGGCCGCGGCGCTCTGAAGCGGCTCAAAGTATACCGGGGCGCCGAGCACCCGCACGCGGCCCAAAAGCCCTCATTGTGGGCACAGGGAAGGGAGTAATGCGTGATGTATAAAAGCAAAAAAACTTATTTCTATGGCACAGGCCGCCGGAAATCTTCCGTGGCCCGCGTGCATCTCTTCCCCGGCGGCAGCGGCCAGATCACAGTCAACCACCGCGACATCGACAGCTACTTTGGGCTTGAGACCCTAAAGCTGATCATCCGCCAGCCGCTCGTCTCCACCAATACGATCGGCAAAGTGGACATCGAGGCCACCGTCGTAGGCGGTGGCTGTACCGGTCAGGCCGGCGCCATCCGCCACGGCATCGCCCGGGCGTTGCTGCTGGTAAATGACGAATACCGTCCCATCCTCAAGCAGGCGGGCTTCCTGACGCGCGACCCGCGCATGAAAGAGCGTAAAAAGTACGGCCTCAAAGCCGCCCGCCGCGCGCCTCAGTTCTCCAAGCGCTGACCATGCCACTATACGCCGCGAACCCGCAAAGCCATGCTTTGCGGGTTCATTTTTGGACAATACTTTTCTAATTTGTCCATCACCTGCGCCCACTCCTCCGCCGACGCGAGGATGTACTTGCTATTTAGCTTAAAGATATGGCAGCCGTCCGTAGCGGGGAAGACATGGACGTCCCCGCCCTTCGCCCGTAGCAGGATGTCCACCGCCCCGAAGGGGCAGGCGGGCGTATCCGCGGTGGGGATTTTGCTGAAGACAGCCGTCAGCGCGCGGATATCCTGCGGGTCGGAGATCGTGACCTCTGTCTCGCCTGCCAGGACCGAGATGCTCTCCACCTCGCTCAGAGACGGCGCGCCCCCCTGCAAGCTCGGCAGGACGGCGGCGATGATCACCACCAAAACCACCGGCAGCGCCACGGCGGCGTTCTTCCTCATTTCCAATCACCTCCATCCGCGCACCGCGCGCGGACAAAAATCTACACCAAAGAGGGGGCGTCTGGGAACATATGATGGAACCACACGATGTTTTGCGGCAGTACTTCGGACACCGAAGCTTTCGCGAGGGGCAGGAGGTGTTGATCTCCCAGCTCCTCGCGGGCCGGGACGTTTTGGGGATCATGCCGACGGGCGCCGGGAAGTCGATCTGCTACCAGGTACCCGCCCTGGTGACGGACGGGATCACGCTGGTGGTCTCCCCGCTCATCTCGCTGATGAAGGACCAGGTGGGGGCGTTGATCCGCTCGGGCGTCCGGGCGGCCTATATCAACAGCTCTCTCACAAGCGCCCAGAACGCCGAGGCGCTGCGGCGCGCGGCCCGCGGGCTGTATAAGATCATCTACGTAGCACCCGAGCGTCTGCTCACCGGCGCGTTTTTTGCGTTCGCCTCCTCGGCACGGATCTCGATGGTCACGGTGGACGAGGCGCACTGCGTGTCCCAGTGGGGGCAAGACTTTCGCCCCAGCTACCTGAACATCCCCGACTTTTTGGAGGGCCTGCCGGCGCGGCCCGTCGTCGGCGCGTTCACCGCAACAGCCACAAACGAGGTGAAAACCGACATCGTGCGGCTGCTGCGCCTGCGCGACCCATACTCAATCACAACCGGGTTTGACCGTCAGAATCTGTACTTCGAGGTGCGCCGGCCCCGGGAGAAATCGCGGGAACTGATCGCCTACTTGCACACAAACGGCGGCCGGAGCGGGATCATCTACTGTCTCACCCGCAAGACGGTGGAGTCGGTGTGTGAGACGCTGACCGCGGGCGGCTTTCAGGCCACGCGCTACCACGCGGGGCTCGACGAGGCGGAGCGGCGGCGCAACCAGGACGACTTTCTCTACGACCGCAAACCCATCATGGTGGCGACGAACGCCTTCGGCATGGGCATCGACAAGTCCAACGTCTCCTTTGTCGTCCACTACAACATGCCGAAAAACATCGAGAGCTACTACCAGGAGGCGGGACGCGCCGGCCGCGACGGAGAACCGGCCGACTGCCTGCTGTTTTACAGTGGCCAGGACGTACGCACCAACCAGTTTTTGATCGACAACGGCGCGGAGGCCAACGAAAAGCTCCCCGCCGAGGTGCGGGAGGAAGTCCGGGACAAGGACCGGGAAAGACTCAAACAGATGACCTGGTACTGCACCACAACGGACTGCCTGCGCGCCTACATACTGCGCTACTTCGGCGAGCGGACGCGGGACTTCTGCGGCCACTGCGGCAATTGTCGTACCCATTTTGAGACCGTCGACGTCCGCGCACAGGCGATGCATATCCTCGCCGCCGTAGAGCGGCTGGCCGGGCAGGGCCGGCGGATCGGACGGATTTTGCTGACCGAGACGCTGCACGGCGGCCGAAGCGAGAAACTCCTCCGGCTGGGACTGGATCGGTCGCCGGACCACGGCCTGCTCGCGGACACCTCCGCCGCCGACATCCGCCGCACGGTGGATCTCCTGATCGACATCGGGCTGCTCGCGGTCACGGACGACGAATACCCCGTCGTCGCGCCGGTCGGACCCGCCGCGTCGCTGACAGTCCCGAACCCGCTGCCTCTGAAGCGACCGAAAGGAAAACAGTCGGAGAAAAAGCCGACGGCCCCAGAAGCGGAACAGACAGCACTGTTCGAAGCGCTGAAGGCCGTGCGGGCGGACCTCGCACGCGCGGAGAAGGTGCCGGCCTTTCTCATCTTCTCCAACGCGACGCTGCGGGACATGTGCCGCAGCCTGCCCACGACCCCGGAGGCGTTTTTGCAGATCTCAGGCGTCGGCCAGGCCAAGGCAGCGCGCTATACGGCGGCCTTTACGGCGGCGATTCGGGCACATCTGGCCGGCGCCGTGTCCGGCGGTAGCGCGCCCGATCCTGCTCGTCTTTGATCTCCAGATCCCGCGCGCCGGCCAGAGACTCCACGTGGTGCGTGAACTCGTGCACCAACGTCCGTTTCAGCTCCTCCCGCCACGCCGCCGGGGAGAGATGGGCGTACAGTGCCGCGAACGAGCCGTAATAGATGACGATGTAACGCCCCATGGCCGGATGGACGTGGTATTCCCCCAAAATGTACAGATCGTCCGCCGCCTCCCGTTTGATCTCCGGCAGCAGACAGACACCACCGTTCAGTTCCCGGTAAAACATCTCCGGCAGCGTCTCGGCAATCTCATCGAGCATCGTGCCCGCCTCTTCGATCGACACCATATGCGCCCGTCAAACCCCCTGTCCGCCGGCTTTTCGCGCCAAGGTCATCCGTATATTTTGTGTATTCTGTGTTATTATATCATGCCCGGGCACTTCTGTCATCTCCCCCGGCGGGTTCCGCGCGCCCACAGAGTCGACAGAATTTTTGCTCTTTTCCCTTTTCTTCTGCTCTCTTCTGCGATTTCCATTGCCAAAACGGCGCTTTGGCGGTATAATACACCTGTTTGATACCGTTTATGACAGACTTTGACGGACCGGACGGGTCTTTGGAGGTACCGTATGACGCTTCCCTGGACGCGGGGCCAGTGGACCCTGCTGGCGGCGCTGTCCCGCGGGCGCTATCTGCGTCTGACTCTTATGCTGCTGGCGTCCGCGGCAACCGTACTGTTTGGGTTTTTGTTTCCGCAGGTGATCCGCGTGACGGTGGACTCCGTCATCGGCGCGGACCCGGCGCCGCCTCTCGCCGCGCGGTTTCTGCTGTGGCTGGGCGGGCCGGCGGCGTTGCGCACCCGACTCTGGGTCCTGGCTTTGGCCGCCGCCGTGCTGGCGCTGGCCGGCGCTGTCGCCAACTGGATCCGGCGCTATTGCACGCAAGAGCACGCCGAATACGTCGCCAAGCGGCTGCGTGACACCCTTTACGGGCACATCCAGGCGCTCCCGTACGCATGGCATGTGCAGATCCAAACCGGCGATATCATCCAGCGCTGCACCTCGGACGTGGACATGGTGAAGACCTTCTTGTCCAATCAGATGGGCGAGATGGTGCGCACGGTGTTTCTGTCCGTGGCCGCGGTCGCTCTGATGCTCTCGATGGATCCTTTTATGACCCTCGTCTCGGTGAGTCTGCTGCCGGTGATCTTTCTGTTCTCCTGGCGCTTCTCTCTGCGCATGTCGAAGCAGTTTCTCGCCTGCGATGAGGCGGAGGGCGCGCTGCAGGCCGTTGCGCAGGAGAATCTGACCGGTGTGCGGGTGGTGCGCGCCTTCGGGCGCGAGCGCTTCGAGATCGACCGCTTTGAAGAGAAAAATCAGACCTGGGCCCGGCTCATGACGCGGCTTGGCAACGCACAAGGAAATTTTTGGGGGGTTGGCGACGGCATCACGGGGATCCAGATCGCCCTCGTGACGCTGACCGGCGTGCTGCGCTGCCTGGAGGGGCAGCTCAGCGTCGGCACGTTCATCACCTTTTATGCCTATGTCAACATGCTGATCTGGCCGGTGCGAAACCTGGCCCGGCTGCTCACCGAACTGAGCAAGACCGGCGTGTCCCTGGGCCGTCTGCGGGCTATCCTCGCCGAGGCGCCGGAGACGGACGGACCGGACGATGAAACGCCGGAGATCCGCGGCGCTATCGCCTTTGACCATGTGACCTTCTCATACGGGGATCGGCCGCCGGTGCTCCGTGACATCTCATTCACGCTGAGGCCGGGCCGGACGCTGGCGATTTTGGGCGGTACGGGCAGCGGCAAGTCCTCTCTCGTCCACCTGCTGTGCCGTCTGTACGACCTGCCGGACGGCGGCGGGCGCGTCACCATCGACGGGCGCGACATTCGTACGATCCGGCGGAAGTGGCTGCGCCGCCATGTCGGTCTCGTGCTGCAGGAGCCGTTTTTGTTCTCTCGGACGCTCCGTGAGAACATCAGCGCCGCCCGCCCGGACGCCGACCTCGAAACCGTGCGCGGCAAGGCCCGCATCGCCGCCGTGCACGACGCGATCGAGCGTTTCGGCGCGGGGTACGACACCGTCGTCGGCGAACGCGGCGTCACATTGTCGGGCGGACAGCGCCAGCGCGTGGCCATCGCCCGGATGCTGATGCAAGATCCCCCTATCATGATCTTCGACGACAGTCTCTCCGCGGTGGACACCGAGACGGACGACCGCATCCGCCGCGCGCTGCGCGCGCACACGGCGCACGCCGCTGCGATCCTCATCTCCCACCGGCTCAGCACGCTGCAGCAGGCGGATGAAATCCTGGTGCTGCGAGACGGGCGCGTGGAGGAACTGGGCACCCACGACGAGCTGCTGGCGCGGCGCGGCGTCTACCGCCGTTTATATGACCTGCAAAATCAGGCGGCGGAACGCCGTTGAAACAGAAAACGAAACAGAAGAACAGCATACGCGGAGGATCTGATGCACGAACACGAGGAATTTGACACAAACGGCTCCTTTTCGCTCAAAACATGGGCTCGGATGTGGCCTTTTATCCGCCCCTTTCGGCGGGAGCTGCTCATCACCGCGCTGCTGATGACGTTCGCGTCCGCCGTCGACGTCGCCATCCCGCTGTTGCTGCGCTACGCCATTGACCACTTCATCGGGCAGCGCACCACCCAGGGTCTTCCACTGTTCGCGGCGCTCTCCTTCCTGCTGGTGTCGGCTTCGGGCGTCGCGGTCGTCTTTTTCATTCGCGTGGCCTACCGCGTCGAGGTGGGCATCGGCCGCGGCTTGCGCGCCGCCACGTTCAAACACCTGCAGACCCTCTCTTTCTCGTTTTTCAACCGCACGCCGGTGGGCTACCTGATGGCTCGTCTGATGAGCGACACGGCGCTGATCGGCGACGTGGTGGCCTGGGGTCTCGTCGTGGATCTCTCCTGGGCGCTCACTTACATTCTTGGCGTGCTCGTCACCTTGTTTTTTCTGAGCTGGCGTTTGGCGCTCATTGTACTGGCCGCCGTGCCGGTCCTCGCGTGCATCACCGCGTGGTTCCAGTCCCGCATCCTGCGGCTCAGCCGGCAGGTACGGCGTGTCAACGCCACGATCACCGGCGCCATGAACGAAGGCATCACCGGCGCCCGCACGACAAAAACCCTCGCCATCGAGGATCAAAACCTGGCCGCGTTTTCCGCCCTCACGGGCCGGATGAAACAGCGCGCCACCCGGCTGGCCGCTTACAACGCCGTATTTCTGCCGCTCGTGGTGGCCGTCGGTTCGGCCGTCACCGCGTGGGTGCTGGCGCGCGGCGGGCACATGGTGATGGCGCTGTCCATTCCGGTGGGGACGCTGGCGGCTTTCGTAAACTACACGATCGGCATCTTTGAACCGATCCAACAGATCGCCCGTTCGCTCTCCGGCTATGTCTCCGCCCAGGTGAACATCGAGCGCGTGGACAAGCTGCTTTCCCTGCGGCCGGATATCACCGACCGGCCGGACGTGATCGAGCGGTACGGGGACGCCCTTCACCCCAAGCGGGACAATTGGGAACCGCTGCACGGGGACATCGAATTTGACGACGTCACATTCCGTTATCCGGACGGCACGGAGAACATACTGGAACACTTCCGCCTCAAGATCCCCGCCGGCAGCTTCGTCGCGCTGGTGGGGGAGACGGGCGCCGGAAAATCCACGCTGGTGAACCTCGCCTCCCGCTTCTTCGAACCCACACAGGGCCGGATCCTGATCGACGGGCGGGACGCGCGGGACCGCAGCCAGCTCTGGCTGCACAGCCGTCTCGGCTATGTCCTGCAGGATCCGCACCTATTTTCCGGCACCATCCGGGAAAACATCCGTTACGGCCGGCCGGACGCCAAGGATGCGGAGATCGAGGAGGCCGCGCGTGTCGCGTACGCCGCCCCGATGATCGCACGGCGCCCCGGCGGGCTGGACGCGGAGGTCGGGGAGGGCGGCGACCAACTGAGCACCGGAGAAAAACAGCTCATCGCCCTGGCCCGCGCCGTGCTCGCCGACCCGCGCATTTTTGTATTGGACGAGGCCACTTCCAGCGTCGACGCCGAGACGGAGGCGCTCATCCAACAGGCGACGCGCCGCCTGCTGCGGGGGCGCACTTCCTTTGTCATCGCGCACCGCCTGTCCACCGTTCGGGAGGCGGATCTGATCCTCGTGATCGCGGACGGGCGTGTGGTCGAACAGGGCACGCACGACGCGCTGATGCGCGCCGGCGGCCGCTATTTCGACCTGTATACCCTCCAGTTCGCCGAGGACGCGGCGGCCGGCGGTCCGCCGCCTTTGCCCTGACCCGCGCCAACCGGACGCCTCCGACAATTTCATACTCGGCGCGTCAACGCTACGGCGGTCCGCCGCCGGAGAGAGGTGCTTGCTGTGAGGAAATCTCTCTGTCTGCTTCTGGCACTGCTGCTATGTCTGGGGGGACTGTCCGCCTGTGGGGACGGCGGCGAGGATATCTCATCCCCGCCGCCCGAAAGCGCCACGCCGCCGCCCACCCCGTCTCCGCCGCCCATCAAGGCGCCGGAGGGACCGACGCTGTCCACCCGATTTCGCGCGCCGACCGGCTACACCCGCGTGCCCGCCGAGGACGACAGTTTTGCCGCGTATCTGCGGGCGCTCCCGCTCAAGGAGGACGGCGCGCCGGCGTTGCTCTTCGACGGCAAAGAGAAGCTGACGCGGACGCACGAGGCGGTGATCGACATGGACATCGGTTCGACAGACGTCCAGCAGGGGTCCGACGCACTGATCCGCCTGCGGGCCGAGTACCTTTACGCGCAAGGCGACTACGACCGGATCTCCTACCATTTTCTCTCCGGCTTTCTATTCCCCTTTATCCGCTGGGCCGAGGGGTATCGGGTCAGCGTGAGCGGGAGGAATGTGACCTGGGAGAAAAAGGCCGATCCCTCGCAGGATTACGAGATCTTCCGCCGCTACTTGAACACGCTGTTTGTGTACGCCAACACGCGCTCGCTGGCGGCGGAGCTGTCCACCGCCGACGAGATGCGCATCGGCGATGTGTTCATCTCCACCGAGTTCGGCGGCGTGATGGTGGTGGATATGGCGCAGCGCGCGGGCACCGGGGAAATCGTGTGCATCTTGGCCGGAGCCAAGATTCCGGCCCAGGACATTCAGATCTTGAAAAATCCGGACGACCCGCAGCTCTCGCCCTGGTACCCCGCTCCCTCCGTCGCGGGTCTCACCACCTCGGAGGGCGATATCTTCCGCCCGGAGCACTTAAAGCGCTTCAGTGAGATCCCTGAAAATCCCGACGCCGCCACGCCGACGCCATAGGCTCATTCTTTGGCCTTCGGCCGACAGAGCAACGCGACCAGAAACCCAAAGAAGATGGCCGCCGCGAGCCCGGCGGCGGCGGCCGTGAGACCGCCGGTGAGGGCGCCGAGCAGCCCCTTCTCCGCCACCGCCGCACGCACGCCGCGCGCCAGTGTGCAGCCGAACCCCGTGAGCGGGACCTGGGCGCCGGCGCCGGCCCATCGGAGCAGCGGCTCATACAGGCCGACGGCGGTCAGCACCACACCGGCTGTGACAAAGGCCACCAATACCCGTGCCGGCGTCAGCCGCGTCCTGTCGATGAGCACCTGCCCCACGGCACAAAACGCGCCGCCCACCAAAAATGCCTTTACATATTCCATATATTCACCCGTTGCACAAGCTTCCATGATTTTACAAATTATGGAAGCTTTGAATTGCCCAAAAACGCCGCCACATGGCTGATGGCTGGGATAGACTCCCCCTGTGCGGCGGTTGAATGTCATTTGCATTCAACCGTCATTTGTTTTATAGTTCAGCCCGAAAACGCCGCCACATGGCAGATGGCCGGGATAGACTCCCCCTGTGCGGCGGAGACTGGGGAAAGGAGGGCGCCGGTGCCGCAGAAGAGGAGTCGGCGCCATCTCCTCTCTTGCAGCCCCCGCATCAGATGTCCGCAGAGCACGACGGCGCCGCAGCCGGCGCCGGACCCGCCCGCGTGGGTATCTTGGTTCGCGTCATAGATGAGCGTCCCACAGTCCACATGGCGGCCGGCGAGCGCCACGCCGTCCCGCGCAAACAGGTCAAGCAGCAGCTCCGATCCTGGCGCGCCCAAGTCTCCCGTGGCAATCAGGTCGTACGCCTCGGGCGCCGTGCCGCTCTCCGCAAAGAAAGCGCGGAGCGTGTCGTAGGCCGCCGGAGCCATGGCCGCGCCCATGTGAGCCGGGTCTTTGACACCGGCGTCCACAATCCGGCCCACGGCCGCATGTGTGAGACTCGGCCCTGACGAGTCCGTCCCCAGCACCAGGGCACCCGCCCCCGTCACCGTCCACTGGGCGGTGGGCGTGCGCTGGCCGCCGTACTCCAGCGGCAGGCGGTACTGCCGCTCGGCGGCGCAGAAGTGGGAGGAACTCATGGCCGCCGCCGTGCGGGCATACCCCGCCGACACCGCCGCCGCCGCCAATATCAGCCCCTCGGCCATCGTCGCGCAGGCGGCGTACAGGCCGAGCAGCGGCCGCTTTGTGCCGCGCAGCCCGAAGGAGGTACCGATGCACTGATCCAACAGGTCCCCGGCAAACAAGATATCGAGTTCTTCCAGCGGCTGGCCGGCCTTTTCCGCCGCGCGGGCCAGCGCCGTCCGCAGCAGGCGGCTCTCGGCCTTTTCCCATGTCTTCTCCCCGCAAAAAGCGTCCGTCTCGACGACATCAAAACTGCCGCCGAGCGGTCCCGCGCCTTCCTTCTTCCCGACGACACTGGCGCAGCCCAACACACGCGGCGGCCTGTCGAACCGGATGGTCTGCGCCCCCAGGCGTATTTCGGACATCCAAATCCCTCCGTCTCCACAGCCAGTATGGCAGTCCGGCGGGCCATTTATGCGGCGCACATGGGGCCTGTGCCACTCAATCCAAAATTTTAACCGTGTCGAATTCGACACGGTTAAAATCCCAAGTCCGGCGCAGCAGTTTCGCCATGACGCCTGAACTAACGTGGGTTGCACCTGCAACCCACAACCCAAATTCTTGTTTTTTGTTGCCGCTTCGCGGCAACAAGGTACTATGTGTTACGCCTCCGAAGGGGCGTCTTCGCAGCTCTCAGCCGTTTCGGGCGATAGGGCCAGCATTTTGAGGAGCACGCGGGCGGTGACCATGGCGTCGCCCAGTGCACGGTGGGCGGCGCCGCCGCCGGTTACGCCCAGGTGACGGGCCAGGTCGGTCAGCGCCCGGCTGGGGAGCTTCGGGAACAACCGGCGCGCCATCTGGAGCGTGCAGAGCGTCCGGGGCTTGCATTCGATCTCCGCGCGGGCACAGTACCAGGATAAAAATCCCATATCAAAGGGCACGTTGTGCGCCACCACCGTGTCCGACCCGATGAAGTCGACGAGCCCCGGCAGGTGCTCCGAAAATGGCTCGGCAAAACGCACCATGCGGTCGGTGATCCCGTGGACGCGCGTGGCCTCGTACGGGATGGGCGACTCCGGGCGACACAGCGCGGCAAGATGCAGCCCGATCTCTCCGTCGTGCACCTGCACGGCGGCGTATTCAATCACCTCACCGGCGGCCGGGTCCAGCCCGGTCGTCTCAAAGTCGATGACGCAATACCGGCTCACGGCCAGGCACCCCCCTCCTCTGCACACGACGGCCTTTGGGCGCTCACTGATCAGTCCACCAAGGACTGCGTGTCCAACGCGATGACGAGTTCCTCGTTCGTGGGCACGCGCAGGATGTACCCGGGCGCGCCGGCGGCCGAGATGATCCCCTCGCCGTCCGGCCCCTCGTTCTTCGCCCTGTCGATCGTGAGCCCCATGAATGAGAGACCGGACGAGATCTTCTCGCGCATCTCAGCGTTGTTTTCCCCGATGCCGGCCGTGAAGACCAACGCGTCCACCCCACCCATGGCGGCGGCGTAGGACCCAATGTATTTTTTTACCGTGTAGATAAAAATGTCCAACGCCAGCGCGGCCCGCCGGTTGCCCTGCCCCGCGGCCTCGGCCAGATCGCGGAAGTCGGACGAAACGCCGGAGAGGCCGAGCATCCCGGACTTCTGGTTTAGCATCGTGACGAGTTCGGCGGCGGCGCGCCCCTCCCGCTCGCCCAAGAAACCCAGTATCGCCGGGTCGATCGTCCCGGAGCGCGTGCCCATCGGAACACCCTCCAGCGGCGTAAAGCCCATGGAGGTGTCCACTGAACACCCGTTTTGTACGGCGGTGATCGACGAACCGTTGCCCAGGTGGCACGTGATGATCCGCAGGCTTTCGAGCGGCTTTCCGATGATCTCGGCCGCGCGTTGCGCCACATAGCGGTGCGAGGTGCCGTGGAAACCATAGCGGCGGATCTTATATTTCTCGTAATATTCGTACGGGATGGCGTACAGATAGGCGACCGGCGGCATCGTCTGGTGGAACGCGGTGTCAAACACCGCCGCCTGCGGCACACCCGGCATGACCTCAAAGCAGGCGCGGATGCCCACCAGATTCGGCGGGTTGTGCAGCGGCGCCAGCGGCACGCAAGCCTCAAGCGCGGCGATCACTTCGTCCGTCACGCGCACCGAACCGGAGAAGAATTCCCCGCCGTGCACCACGCGGTGCCCCACGGCAAAGATCTCCTCCATACCGGCCATGACGCCCGTCTCCGGGCCGGTGAGGACCGCCGTGACCGCCCGGATCGCGGCGGCGTGATCCGGCAGGGGCCGGTCGGCCACATAGGGCGCACGGCCCTCCACCGTATGTTTGATCCGGCCGTCCAGTCCAATCCGCTCGCACTGTCCGCGCGCGCGCACGGCACGCCGGTCCATGTCGAACAGCTGGTATTTGAGTGACGAACTGCCGGCATTGATGACAAGGATGTTTTTCATGGTCCGCGTCCTCCTCTGCTCCGCCGCCGCGGCCCCAGCCGGGCGCGGCGCGGGCTGTTTTCTTATGTTTGCCGCCCCTGCAAAGCGCGCGGGGTTCCCTTTCACTATACTAAAAACCGGTGGAAAAAACAACTGTGATGTGAGATAATGGGGAAAATTGCGTCCGGCGCCCCGTGCGCCGCGAGGGTTCAAAGGAGCGATCAGATGGAACCGGTCGCCGGCGTCGTCGCCGAATACAACCCGTTTCATTGCGGACACGCGCACCACCTCGCGCGTACGCGCGAGGCGCTTCCCGGCGCGGCGGTCGTCTGCGCGATGAGCGGACACGTCACCCAGCGGGGGCAATTCGCCCTGTGTGAAAAACATGCGCGCGCGCGCATGGCCGTCGCCGGCGGCGCCGACCTCGTGTTGGAACTCCCCGCTGTCTGCGCCTGCGCGTCGGCGGAGCGCTTCGCGCGCGCCGGTGTGGCGCTGCTCGCGGCCACCGGGGTCGTAACCCATCTCTCCTTCGGCAGCGAGGCCGGCACGCTGGCGCCGCT
The DNA here is from genome assembly GCA_031265355.1 of Oscillospiraceae bacterium. Classification (NCBI taxonomy): domain Bacteria; kingdom Bacillati; phylum Bacillota; class Clostridia; order Eubacteriales; family Oscillospiraceae; species Oscillospiraceae bacterium. Next base: position 55,117 of record JAISCT010000019.1, read on the forward strand.
GCGCGAGGCGGCGCGTGCAATGGCGGACCCGGATTTCCTGACACAGGTCAAGGCGCAGCTGCGCCGCGGCTTGTCCCACGCCGCGGCCTGTCAGCAGGCGTACGAGGCGCACATCGGCCGGCCTGCGCCCTTTTTGCGCGCCCCGAACAACATCCTGGGGCTCGAATATTTAAAAGCGCTGCACGCCCTCGGCGATCCGTTCATCCCTCTGACCGTACCCCGCCTGGGAGCGGACCACGACGACCCCCGGCCCCGGGCACCGTTTGCGTCCGCCTCGCTCCTGCGCAACCGGCTGTCCGGCGGGCTGTCGGCCGCGGGTCTGTTCCCGCCCAGTGCGCAGGCCGTCTGGGAGGCGGAGTGCGCGGCGGGACGCGCGCCCATGCGGGAGGCGGCCTGGGCGGACATGTGTCTGTCGCACCTGCGCCGGTTGGACGCCGCGGACTTCGCACGGCTGCCCGACGTCACGGAAGGTCTTGAGTTCCGTCTGGCGTCGGCGGCCCGGCGGGCCGCCACGATGGAAGCGTTTTATCGGCTGGTGGCGACGCGGCGTTACACGCTGGCGCGCGTGCGCCGCGTCGCGCTGTGCGCCTTCCTAGGTCTCACGCCGGGGTCGGACATCCCGCCCTATCTGCGCGTATTGGCCGCCGGCCCGCGTGGTCTCGCCCTGCTGCGCCGCATGAAGCAGACCGCTTCGCAGCCCATTCTGGTAAAGCCGGCCTCCGCGCGGACACTCGACCCCGGCGCGGTGCGCTGCTTTGCCCAGGAGGTCCGTGTGACCGATCTGTTTGCGCTGGGTTACCCAAACCCCGCCTGCCGCGCCGGCGGCGGCGAATGGACCACGGGGCCTGTGATTCATTCCGCCGTTCACCCGCACCAGAAGCGGTAGCGTTTGAATCCCTTTTCGGGGGCACGGATTTCAGACTCGATCAGGACGACGTCGTCGCCGATACGGCGGATGTGCTCCCAGGGAACCACCACGTCGTCTCCATGCCCGAACAGACCGAAAAACCGCGCCGGTCCCGGTACCACGAGCGCAGTCACCCGCCCGGTGGCTCGGTCAAATTCCATATCGCCGGGAAATCCCAGCCGGGCGCCGTCGCAGATGTTGATCACCTCCTTGCAGCGCAGTTCCTCCATGCGAAGAATCTCCATCTTAACATCCTCCAAACGGCCATTAGTACCTTGTTGCCGCGAAGCGGCAACAAAAAACAAGAATTTGGGTTGTGGGTTGCAGGTGCAACCCACGTTATATAACAGCGGTGTCTTTACAGGATATGCCAAAAACCCCTGTCCACATGCTACCCATGATGCGATGTTCGATTGGGCGCCGCCGATATTGTGGTATGTTCTTTTCTCGGTCGAGGCATACTGTGGAAGAAGAGATGTGGACAGGGAGGGAACATACTATGTACGGCAAAGTAGAGATCTGCGGTGTGAACACCGCCAAGCTCAAGGTGCTGCCCAATCAGGAGATGAACGCCCTGCTGGCCAGGACCAAAGAAGGAGACCGGGCGGCGCGCGAGACGCTGATTTCCGGGAATTTGCGTCTTGTGCTCAGTGTCATCCAGCGCTTCGCCGGCCGCGGGGAGATGCTTGACGACCTGTTTCAGGTGGGCTGCATCGGACTCATCAAGGCCATCGACAACTTCGACCTCTCTCATATGGTAAAATTTTCCACTTATGCTGTGCCGATGATCATCGGCGAGATCCGCCGCTACCTGCGGGACAGCAGCTCCGTACGGGTCAGCCGCTCCACGCGCGACACGGCCTACAAGGTGCTCCAGGCCAAAGAACGGCTGACCGGCGCCGGCCAGCGGGAGCCCACTGTTGAAGAGATCGCCAAGGACCTCGGCCTGCCGCGGGAGGATGTGGTGTTCGCGCTGGAGGCCATCATGGAGCCCATCTCCCTGTTTGAGCCCGTCTACTCGGACGGCGGCGACACCATCTGCGTCATGGACCAGGTCCGCGACAAGAAAAACACGGATGAGCACTGGCTTGACCGCATCGCCCTCCGGGAGGCCGTCGGCCGGCTGAGCGAACGGGAACGCCACATCTTGGCGCTCCGCTTCTTCGACGGCAAGACACAGATGGAGGTCGCCAGTGAAATCGGTGTTTCTCCGAACAAAATGACATGGACCTTCGACCGGCCCCGACCCGGCCGCGCGGCGGGCGCGGCGTTTACATACGAGGCGGAGATCTTCCTCTGAGAAAATTCCGGCCTTCTCCCTCTTCCTTTCGGCCTTCAAATGTATTACAATATACAAAGAGCGCCTCCGAGCGACACGCGCCGCATCTGGCGACGGAGGCGCCCACGCGATGGGGCGCGTCGGACGGCGGAGCGGCCCACAAAAACAAAAAGACGGCGGGCCCGGCTTCGTTGGAGGGCTGCGGCGCGCCGGGAGGTGGTGTCTGATGGATACGCCGGTTTACAAGCGGGTGCTGCTCAAGATCAGCGGCGAGGCGCTCGCGGGGAACAAAAAAACGGGGCTGGACTTCGATGTGATCGCCGCGGTCTGCGACGTGATCAAACGCTGCGTGGGACTCGGGGTGCAGATCGGCATCGTCGTGGGCGGCGGGAACTTTTGGCGCGGCACCAAAGATGGCGGAGGGCGGATCGACCGCACCCGGGCCGATCACATGGGGATGCTGGCCACGGTCATCAACGCGCTGGCGCTGGCTGACGCGCTGGAGACGCGGACGGTGCCGGTGCGCGTCCAGACGGCGCTGGAGATGCGCGCCATCGCCGAGCCCTACGTGCGGCTGCGGGCGGTGCGTCACCTGGAGAAGGGCCGTGTGGTCGTCTTCGCCTGCGGCCTCGGCAATCCCTTCTTTTCCACCGATACGGCGGCGGTGCTGCGGGCCGCCGAGATCGACGCCGACATCATCTTGCTCGCGAAGAACATTGACGGCGTGTACGACGACGACCCGGCGAAAAACCCCCACGCGAAAAAATTCGCCTCGCTCAGCTTTGACGAGATCCTCGCCAAACACCTGACGGTCATGGACTCGACGGCCGCGTCCCTGTCTCAGGACAACCGCATTCCCGTCATCCTCTTTGCGCTCAAGGACCCTGAAAATATATACCGCGTACTGATGGGAGACGCCATCGGCACCATTGTGGGAAAGGAGAGCTTTTCATGAAGGACACATACGAGGAATACACTCGAAAGATGGATAAGACGATCGAGGTGCTGGGACATGAATTTGCCACCCTGCGCGCCGGTCGGGCCAACGCGGCCGTGCTGGACCGCGTGTCGGTGGAATATTACGGCGCCCAGACTCCTGTCGCGCAGATCGCCTCCATCTCGACGCCGGAGCCGCGGGTGCTGGTGATCCAGCCCTGGGACGGCGGGGCGCTCAAGGCGATCGAAAAGGCCATCCAGGTCTCCGATCTGGGCATCAACCCGCAAAATGACGGCAAGGTGATCCGGCTCGCGTTTCCGCAGCTCACCGAGGAGCGCCGCCACGAACTGATCCGGCAGGTGCGCAAGTACGCCGAGGAGAGCAAGGTGGCCCTGCGCAACATTCGCCGCGACGCGATCGAGGCCTACAAGGCGCTGAAAAAGAAGTCGGAGATCACCGAGGACGACCTGAAGGACATCGAAAAAGACTTTCACGAACTCATCGACAAATACTGCAAAGACATCGATGCGCTGGTCGGCAAGAAGGAAAAGGAGCTCATGGAGGTATAAGTCCGTTGAGAAGACAGGCAAAAACCGCCGCGCAGCTCCCGCCGCCGGAACGGCGGCCGCGGCACGTCGGCATCATCATGGACGGCAACGGGCGGTGGGCCAAACGGCGCGCGCTGCCGCGCACGGCCGGGCACGCCGCGGGCAGCGAGACCTTCCGCCGGGTGGCCACGCACGCCAGGGATCGGGGCATCCAGGCTCTCACCGTGTACGCCTTCTCCACCGAAAACTGGCGGCGTCCGAAGGACGAGGTGGACGCCATCTTGGACCTCCTCGCGCGCTACCTGCGCGAGGCCATTCAAAGCATGGCGCGCGACGGCGTTCGGCTGCGGTTTTTGGGCGATCTGTCCATCCTGCCGGCGTCGCTTTTGGCGCTGGTGCGCGAGGCGGACGCCGTCGCCCGGACTGTCGAGGGCATGATAGTCAGCGTGGGCTTCAATTACGGCGGGCGGGACGAGATCCTGCGCGCCGCGCGGACGCTTTCCGCGCGTTGCCAGGCAGGCCTGCTCGCGCCGGAACAGATCGATGAGGCGCTCTTCTCCTCTCTGCTGGACACGGCCCCCCTGCCGCCGCTCGATCTGCTCATTCGTCCGAGCGGCGAGTTTCGTTTGTCCAATTTTCTTTTGTGGCAGGCGGCCTACGCCGAACTGTATTTCACAGACGTGCTCTGGCCGGACTTCTCCCCGACCGAATTTGACCGCGCGCTCTCGGCCTTTGCCGCCCGGGAACGCCGGTACGGCGGCGCGTCCTGATGCGGGCGCGTGTGTTTGTGGGCCTCGCCCTGCTGCCGCTGCTCATCGCCGTCGTATATCTGGCGCCGCCCTGGGCGTTGCCGGCGGCCGTCAGTGCGCTGTCCGTCGCAGCGGTGTGGGAACTGCTGCACGCCACGGGGCTTGTGCGGGCGCGGCGCGTGCTCATAGGGGCCGCCGCCGCCGCCGCGCTGACGCCTTTCTGGTGTTACTTCGACATGCCGCCCGTCCCGGGGGCGGCGGGCCTGTTTCTGCTGGTGCTGTGGCTCTTCGCGGCCGCCTTGCTGGACCGTCGCCGAGCGATCGGCGTTTCGGCGATCACCGGCGCGCTGTTCGCCGGGCTGGCGATCCCGCTGCTCCTCTCGTCCCTCGTCCGGATCGCCGCGCGTCCGGAGGGGTCCGTCCTCATCCTGTTGCCGTTTTTGACCGCTTCGGGCACGGACATTTGCGCGCTGTTCACCGGCATGCTGCTGGGCCGCCGGAAGCTGGCGCCCGAGATCAGTCCCCACAAAACCGTCGAGGGCTCCCTCGGCGGGTTCTTCGGCGCCCTCGCGCTGACGGCGCTCTTTGTCGTCGTCGTGCGGGCGGTCACGCCTCTGACGCCGGCGCTGCCCGCCTGGCTCCTGATCGCAGGGGTCGGCTCCCTGGCCGCGCAGGTGGGAGATCTCAGTTTTTCACTGATCAAACGGGAGTTTGGCCTCAAGGACTTCGGCGCGCTGCTGCCGGGACACGGCGGGGTGTTGGACCGGTTTGACAGTCTGCTGTTCGCCGCGCCCATGACCGAACTGCTCCTTGCCCTGCTTCCGCTCTGGGGGGGAGCGGCATGACACTTCAGCCCGCCCGCCGCGTGTCCGTACTCGGCGCCACCGGCTCCGTCGGCATACAGACCCTGGCGGTGCTCTCGCACCTCGGCCTCGCGGCGGTCTGCCTGACCGGCGGCCGCAACAGCCGCCTGCTGGAGACACAGGCCCGGCAATTTGCTCCGCAGACCGTGGCGCTGGCCGACCCGGACGCCGCCCGCGATCTGAAGACCCGGCTGGCCGACACGTCCGTCGCCGTGCTCTCGGGCCCCGAGGGCGTCTGCGAGGCGGCGGCCTGCGAGGCGGCCGACACGGTGGTGGCCGCTATCACGGGCCTCGCGGGCCTGCGGCCCGTGCTGGCCGCCCTGCGCCCCGGGCGCCGTCTCGCGCTCGCCAACAAGGAGGCCTTGGTCTGTGCGGGTACGCTGGTGACGGCGGCAGTCCGCGCGCAGGGCTGCACGCTGCTTCCCGTCGACTCGGAACACAGCGCTCTCTTCCAATGCCTGCGGGGCGAGGACCCGTCGTCGGTCGAGCGGCTCGTTCTCACCGCGTCGGGCGGCCCCTTTTTCGGCCTGGATCGAGACGCGCTGCGCCGCGTCACCCCGGCGCAGGCGCTGGCGCACCCCACCTGGCGGATGGGCTCCAAGATCACAGTCGATTCCGCCACCCTGATGAACAAGGCGCTGGAATGCCTGGAAGCTATGTATCTGTTCTCGGTGCCAATGGCGCGCATCGAGGTGGTGGTCCACCGCCAGAGCATCGTCCATTCGATGGTCGTCTTTCGAGACGGCGCCGCGGTGGCCCAACTGGGGCCGCCCGACATGCGTCTGCCGATCCAATACGCGCTGACCTTCCCGGCACGCGCGGCGTCACCGCTGCCGCCGTTCGACTGGGCGGCCTCCCCGGCACTCACGTTCGCACCCCCCGACGAAAACACCTTTCCCGCCCTCGCCCTCGCCCGCGAGGCCGCCGCGCGAGGCGGCACGGCGGCCGCCGCGTTAAACGGGGCCAACGAGGCGGCGGTTTCTCTGTTTTTAGCAGGCCAGATCGGATTCCTAGACATCGCGGCGCACACGGCGGCGGCGCTCGCCGCCGTGCCGTCGGACGGCGGCTCCCTGGAGGACATCCTGGAAACCGACCGCGCGGCCCGCGCCTTTGTGCACGCGCAGCGCTAAAAATTCGCCTCAAAGGTGCAAACGTCAAAACCTTGAATCATCAAATATCAGGGCTGAATAAAGGAGAATGCCTCTTGCTTTTGGTTGTTGTATCGGTTCTGCTGCTCATTTTGATCTTGGGCGTTTTGATCACGGTCCATGAGTTCGGCCACTTCATCACGGCCAAACTCTCCGGCATCCGCGTCCACGAGTTCGCCATCGGTATGGGTCCGAAGCTGTGGAAGAAGCAAAAGGGTGAGACGCTTTATTCCCTGCGCGCTTTCCCCATCGGGGGGTTCTGCGCGCTGGCGGAGGACGAGGAACCCGACCCGAACGACCTGCGCGCCTTTCCAAACGCCAAGCGCCACCGGCGCGCGCTCGTGCTGGCGGCCGGTTCTCTGATGAACTTTCTGGCCGGGCTTCTCCTGCTGGTCATCATCAATCTGCCGGCGGCGCAGTACGCGGACACGAAACTCGCCGGCACGATGCCCGGCTTTGCCTTCGCGGGGGAGGACGGCTTTCTGCCCGGCGATCGCATTGTGAACATCAACGGCCACGCCATCTATGTGAGCGCGGACATCCACTTTTTCCTGTCGCTGGGCGCGGGGGAACCCTTCGACATCACGCTGACGCGGGACGGTCGGCGGCTGACGCTCCGGGATCTGCCGCTGACGCGGTCCATCCCCGACGAAAGCGGCACCTTGCGCTACGGTTTTTATTTTGAGCCGCTCCCCGCCACACTGGGCGTCAAGCTCCAGCAGGCCTGGTACGGCGCGGTGGACAACGTGCGTCTGGTCTGGGTGAGCCTCGGGGATCTCATCGGCGGCCGGGCACGCGTCGACGACCTGATGGGCCCCGTAGGCATGGGCGGTGTCGTCAACGACATCGTACAGGACGAGACGGCCACGGTGGGCGTGAAGACGATGGGTCTGCTGAATCTCGCGGCTTTCCTCGCTATCAATCTGGCAACGATGAATCTGCTGCCGCTGCCGGCGCTGGACGGCGGGCGGCTGTTCTTCCTCGTCATCGACGCCCTTTTGGCCCTGACGCGGCGCAAATCCCTCAACCCAAAGTACGAGGGTTATATTCACGCCGCCGGCATGATCCTCTTCTTCGGTCTGATGATCTTTGTATTTTTCAACGACATCCTGCGCCTGTTCGGCTGGAAATGAGAGGTCAGGCTCTGTTATGACAACGCGGGCGCATACGAGGCCCATCCGTGTCGGCGGCGTCACCATCGGAGGCGGCGCCGATATTTCCGTGCAGTCGATGACAAACACCGATCCACACGACGCGCCGGCTACCTTGGCGCAGATCGAATGTCTGCGCGCGGCCGGCTGCCACATTGTGCGGGTGGCCGTACCGGACAGGGCGGCTGTCCCCGCGCTGGCTGCGGTCTGCGCGGCCTCGCCGCTGCCGGTGGTGGCCGATATCCACTTCGACTACCGGTTGGCGTTGGATGCGGTGGCGGCGGGCGCCGCAAAGATCCGCTTAAACCCCGGCAACATCGGCGCGCCGGAGCGGGTGCGCGCCGTGGCGGACGCTTGCCGGCGGGTCGGCGTGCCCATTCGCGTGGGCGTCAACGGCGGCAGTCTGCCCGGCCATCTGCTGGCACAGTACGGCGGTGTGACGCCCGAGGCGCTGGTCGAGGCTGCGCTTGACCAGGTAGCCCTGCTGCACCGGTTTGACTTTGAAGACATTTGCGTGGCTCTCAAGGCCTCCGACGCCCCGACGACCGTCGCCGCCTGCCGTCTGATGGCCCGACGCACCCGGCTGCCCCTGCACCTTGGCGTCACCGAGGCGGGCACGCGGATGCGCGGCGTCGTCACCTCGGCCGTGGGCCTCGGCGCGTTGCTGCTGGACGGTCTGGGTAACACACTGCGCGTCTCTCTGACCGCCGATCCGACGGAGGAGGTCGCCGCGGGGTTTGCCATCCTGCGGGCAGCCGGGCTGTATCGACGCGGTGCGGACGTGATCGCCTGCCCCACCTGCGGGCGCTGCCGCATCGACGTCATCCGGCTAGCCGCCGAGGCGGAACGGCGGTTGGCCCACCTGACGCGTCCTATGACTGTGGCCGTGATGGGCTGCGCCGTCAACGGCCCCGGCGAGGCGCGCCAGGCCGACGTTGGGATCGCCGGCGGCGACGGCGTGGGGCTGCTCTTTTGCCGCGGGGAGATCGTCGGCCGCGCCTCCCAGGACAAACTTCTGGACGCTCTCTGCGACCTCGCCGAGCATCTGTAGAAACGGAGAAACAGGAATTTTCGGAGGTTGCCCATATGAACGCCCTGTCACGTTTTCAGGATTTGTTTTCCGACTGCCCCACCGAGGACGGCGATCACGCCGCGGTGGCGTCTCTGCTTGTCCGCGACGCCGTCTTTTTCCGCGGTCGCCAGGTGATGGACATCACGCTCTCCGACCCGGAGACGCGGGCCGACGACGCGCTGCTCCTGCGGCTCGAACGGCGGTTGTCGTCTCACTACGGCCTGCGACACGTGCGGATCGGCACGCTCGGGCACCGTCCCGAGCCGGCGCCCCGCGCCGCCATGCCGGCCTCGTCCGCGACGCCGGCGGGCGGGACGTCGTGGGGCCGCCCGCCCAGGGGGGAGATCGTCCCCATGCGGTTGCTGGCCGAGAAGACGGACGCCGTCACCGTCGAGGGAACGGTCCTCTCGGTGCAGCACCGCGCCGGCCGCGCCGGCGCGGGCGGATTTTTCAGTTTTGACATAACGGATTACACGGACTCTGTGCGCGTGGCCGCGTATCTGAAGACGGAGGAATCCGCCGCGCCGTTCGCCGCACTGACCGCCGGACGGCGTCTCCGGGTGGGCGGGCGCATGGAGACGGACCTCCGGGACAAAAACGGCGGACTCATCTTGCGCCCGTCCGGTTTTGTCTCCCTGCCGCCGATACTCCGCGAGGACACCGCGCCGGACGGACGGCGGGTGGAACTCCACCTGCACACCCGCATGTCGGCGTTGGATGCCACCACCGACGTGGGCAAAGCGGTGTTGACGGCGGCCCGCTGGGGGCACCGCGCTGTAGCCGTCACCGACCACGGCGTGCTGCACGCGTTCCCGGACGCCATGACCGCCGCGAAGCAGGCCGCGAAAAACGGCGCGCCCATCAAGGTCATCTACGGCTGCGAGGGGTATCTGGTCGACGACCCCGACCCGGCGGAGGATGTCCCAAAGCGCAAGAGCAAGACCCGCCGCCGGTCCCACCACATCATCCTGCTCGTCAAAAACCAGACAGGGCTCAAAAATCTGTACAAACTCGTCTCGCTGGCGCATCTTGACCACTTCAGCTACCACCCCAACATCCCGCGCGCCCTGTTGAACGCGCACCGGGAGGGCCTGATCCTCGGCTCCGCCTGCGAACGGGGCGAGCTCTTCTCGGCCGTCGTGGCGGGCCGGGACCGCGCCGCGTTGGAGACGATCGCCGCTTACTACGACTATCTGGAGATCCAGCCGCTGTGCAACAACGAATTCATGCTCCAAAACGGGATGGCCCGGGACCACGAGCAGCTCCGGGACTTCAACCGCACCGTTCTCTCTCTGGGCCAGGCGCTGCAAAAGCCCGTGGCGGCCACAGGCGACGTACATTTTTTGGAGCCGGAGGACGAGGTCCACCGCCACATGCTGCTGTCGGCCAAAAAGATGCCGGACCCGACCCGGCCGCTGCCGCTCTACTTCAAGACGACGGACGAGATGCTCACCGAATTTGCCTATCTCGGGGCCGAGGAGGCTCGGCGGGTTGTCGTGGAGAACCCCAATCGCATCGCCGACGACTGCGAGGCGGTCGTCCCGGTGCGCAGCGGTGAATTTTTCCCAAAGATGGAGGGCTCGGCCGACGAACTGCGCGCGATCACCGCACGACGGGCCCGCGAACTGTACGGCGACACGCTGCCGGAGATCCTGTCCGCCCGCATGCACACAGAGCTGGACGCCATCATCCGGAAAGGATACGACATCATCTACATCATCGCACAGCGCCTGGTGGCCCGTTCGCTGGCGGAGGGCTACCTAGTGGGATCGCGCGGGTCGGTGGGCTCGTCCATCGTGGCCTATCTCGCCGGTATCACCGAGGTGAACGCGCTGCCGCCGCACTACCGCTGCCCCGCCTGCCGGCACTGGCACTTCCCGGACTGCTCCGCGGCGGCCTGCGGCAGCGACCTGCCCGATTACGCCTGCCCGGTCTGCCGCACACCCTGCCACAAGGACGGGTTCGACATCCCGTTCGCCACCTTTTTGGGATTTGAAGCCGACAAAAAGCCGGACATCGACCTCAACTTCTCCGGCGACTACCAGAGCCGCGCGCACCAGCATACACTGGAACTGTTTGGCGAGGGCAAGGTGTTTCGCGCCGGCACAATAGGCACAGTAGCGGAGAAGACCGCGACCGGGTTTGCGCTCAAATTTTTGGAGGAACAGGGCCGGACGGTCTGCGCCGCCGAGTTGGGGAGGCTGGCCGGCGGCTGCGTGGGCGTCAAACGGACGACCGGACAGCATCCGGGCGGGCTCATCATCGTGCCGCAGGAGAATGATATCTACGAGTTCTGCCCAGTACAGCACCCGGCCGACAAGTCCGGGGATATCATCACGACGCACTTCGACTATCATTCCATCGAGGAAAACCTGCTCAAGCTGGACCTGCTGGGGCACGACGACCCCACGATGATCCGGCGGCTGGAGGAACTCACCGGTCAGAGCGCCAAGGATATCCCGTTGGACGACCCGGACACGATAAGTCTGTTCGTCTCTTCCCGAGCTCTCGGGTTTGAGAACGACTCCGTGCTCGGCGTCACGGGCGCCTGCGCGATCCCCGAGTTCGGCACCCGCTTTGTGCGCGAGATGCTGGTCTCTACGCAGCCGAAGAGCTTCGACGAGCTGGTGCGCATCTCCGGGCTGTCTCACGGCACAGACGTCTGGCTGGGCAACGCGGCCGACATCATCGCCGGTGGGCTCGCCACGCTGAGAGACGTCATCTGCGCCCGCGACGACATCATGATCTATCTCATCGGACGGGGGCTCGACCGGAAGCTCGCCTTCACGATCATGGAGAGCGTGCGCAAGGGCAAGGGGCTGACCGAGGCGTGGGAGGCCGAGATGCGCACCGCGGGTGTGCCAGGCTGGTATATCGACTCCTGCCGGAAGATCAAATACATGTTCCCCAAGGCACACGCCGTGGCCTATGTGATCATGGCCTTCCGCATCGCCTGGTTTAAGGTACACCGCCCGCTGGCCTTTTACGCGGCCTTCCTCAGCATCCGGGCCGGCTCGTTTGACGCCCACCTGATGACCCAAGGTCTCGCGGCGCTCACGCGGCACATGGATACGTTGGACAAAAAGGGCGACCGCACCGCCGCAGAGGACGATATGCTCGCGACGATGGAAGTGTGCTACGAGTTCTATCGGCGCGGCTACGACTTTCGGCCCGTCGATCTCTATGTCTCGGACGCCACGCAATTTCTGCCGGAGGACGACTCCCTGCGCCCGCCGTTTTTGTCCATCCCGGGGCTCGGCGAAACCGCGGCGCTGGACATCGTCTCGCAGCGCGCCAAACAGCCGTTTCTCTCGGTAGAGGACCTCTCCGCCCGCTGCGCGAAGGTGTCGAAGACCCACATCGAACAACTCACCCAACTCGGCGCCCTCGCCTCCCTGCCCCCCAGTGCGCAGATGAATCTGTTCGACATGAGCTGAATCGTTCGGGCGCCCAAATGGTTTTTCATCTAGAGATACTTGACAATTCATCCTTTTAAATATATAATTTGGTGAAAGAAGGCATATTTCATGATGATATAGATAAAAACCAGCCCTCTCGTCGAAAGGATCAAGTGGTAATTATGTCTGTATTGAAAAAAGATATCGTACGGCACACACGAAAAGCGGTCTGCTATCTATCCATCTTGGTGATCATTACCTTGGGAGCGGCTTGCTATGTCGGCGTCGGCGCCGCCGCGCCCGGCATGACGGTGACCGGGCAGCGTTATTTTGCGCAAACCAATTTTTATGACATCAAGTTGATCTCAACAAACGGCTTCAACCGCAAGAGCGTGGAGGAAATTTCCAAAATCAAGGGAATACAGGACATCACCGCACTCTACAGCGCAGACATCCTGGTCGACATGGGCAGCAATAAGCACGCGTTTAAAGTTCTCTCCATCGATGATCAACGGCCAACATCTTCAGATATGAGCGTCAACATTCCACAGGTTGTCAAAGGCGAATACCCCAAGCAGGACAACGAATGTTTGATTGACGCCAGGTTTTCTGATGCCGAGGCATTTGCGATAGGCAAAAAAATTACATTCCTCTCAGAAGACGGCGCACAGCATCCACTGACCTATCATGAGTACATCGTTTCCGGTTATGCGCAGACTCCGGTTTATATATCCGAAGACAGAGGCAATACCAAAATTGGCGACGGTAAGCTTTGGGGATTTGTGTTAATCCCAGCCTCTTCTTGGGAAATGGATCATTTTACAGAGGTGTATCTCACCATTCAAAAGGATAAGAATACAGACATCTCCAACGAGCCATATCAAAACCAAGCCGAACCGGCAAGTCAGTTGATGGACGTCTTGAACAAAACGCGAACGTCCATGCGATACACAGGCATGACGGATGAATTCTCTCTGGGAATGGATTATCTGGCGAAAATATATCTCGCCATTCAAAACGAACGCAATGTGAACAGTTCAAACATCTTTGACAGCTCATATGGGCAAAAGATCGAACCGGTGAGTGAACTGATCAGAGAATTGGGTGAAGTCAGAACAGAGACATGGTATACAGAAACTGTGGACGAAATTAAATCAAACATCGAGGAAACCAGAAAGAAAATCTCTGACGGCAGAGAGGCGCTTGTCATGGCGCAAAAAGAGATCGAGCAGATCGAGCGCGAAATTGCAGACAGGGAGAAAGCGTTGGACCAAAACACGGGCACTTTGGAAAATGAAAGTTCTAAAGTGACTGAGGAACTGACAGATACAGAGGCTGCGTTGCGCAAAACAAAAGCGCAAATAGACGCCAAAGAACTGGAGATCTCCAATAGTCGGAAGGAATTCGATGCCAATCAGAAAAATTTACAACAAACTAAGGAACATTATGCGCAGGAAGAAAGCATTTTTGCAGGGTTAAAAGAGAACATAAATGCTCTGGAAAAAGAGTTGAAAGAGCGATTTAACTATATGGAGTATCGGCAAATTGAATTGTTGGACTTGCGAAAATCTTTGGATAAAAAAATAGAGCAACACACCCCCGATGCAGAGGAGGAAATTGTGTTGCTGTCCGAAAGAATATCCGAAATCGAAACCGAGGCCGCCGATTATTCCGGGACCACGGCACACTATGACGCCCTGCTCCAAGAGTATCATACGCGTTCCGGTACTCTCTCGTCGCTCAAACATGAAATTGAAACATCTGAGGCGAACATCCAGGCCCGGGAACGAGCGCTGACAGACGCGCAGGACACGTTGGAAGCGACAAAGAAATCTTATCAGCTCGATCTGTCAAAATACAATGAGCAAACATCGATTTTATACCAAACGCAGCAAAACACTGTGAATACGCTGCAGGGATCTGTACAGACATTGGAGGAAATGAGAAAAAAATTAGAAGATGAACGCACGGCGCTCCAACGCGACGGATTGCGGACTGAAAAAGAAATTTTAGAAGCCGAGGACAGCATTGCCGCAAATGAAATGCGGCTCAAAGAATTGGAGATCCCCACTCGAGAATTCAACATTCCCAAATGGTATGTATTGAATGCCAGCCTGAACCCAGGTTTTTCAAAGTACAAGGCACATGTGCAAAGTATGCGGGCGCTTGCTTCCGTTTTACCGTTCTTGTTTTTCTTAGTAACGATTTTGACTTCTTTCATTGCGCTGACAAAAGTAGCTGCGTATGACAGAGACCGTATGGGAAGCTGGCACACATCAACTCATTCATCTTACAGCGTTTTACAAAAATATATCTTCTGTTCTGTATCCGCAAGTATATTGGGATGTGCCATCGGTTCTATTATCGGATTCAACCTGCTTCCAAAACTGATCTTCAGTTCATACGAGGCGATGTATCCTGCGTTTCCTCCCATTGCGCTTCAATTCAGCATATACTCCGTTGCTATTGCGGTCGTCCTGGCCGTTGCCGGCACAATACTTGCGTCGGTCGTCGTGTGGTTCAGGCATCAAAAGGACGCTTGACAGGAGCAGGGACGGACAGCGCCCTACTATACTGGCAAAGATGCGTTGTGGGAATTTTGTCACAAAAACATTGCCATATAGAGCGGAAAGCTCTCAATATCACCTGATTCTCCTACATTTTTTGCCGATAATTTTATTCCGTGTTTTACGCGCTCATATCTCATCACGGCATCTAAGCATTTCGACTTCGTGTTGTCGGCTGACTTAACCTCAACAGCAACAGCTGTTTTATACCGACGAATAAAAAAGTCAATCTCCCACTGATTGTTCTTTTCATAATAATACAGTTTCTTACCTAATTTCGTAAAAATATCCGCAATGATATTTTCATAAATCGCACCTTTATAAATCCCGAGATTTCCATCTATTATATCCTCTTGCGACCCTTCTTCAAGCATAGCCATTAAAAGACCTGTGTCCCGCATGTACACCTTAAATATGTCGCTTTTCGCATTGCCTTCAAGCGGAAGTTCCGGGCTGCTCAGGTTATAGCAGAAGTTAATAATACCAGCATCATAAAGCCACATCAAACTGCCGCCGAATTTACGCGCTGTCCCGTTTTTCTCCACAAGGCTATATCTAAATTTTTTGTAATCCTTTGCAAGGTGTTTTGGAATAGACAAGAAACAAGCCCTCGCCTTTGTTTTCTCCGCGCCCTCCGCATATTTGCCTATGTCGTCTGTATAATCACTTATAATACCTTTTTGCAGACGAAAAACATGCGCAAAATTGTGTGTTGTTACAAACTCTTGCACAACACGAGGCATACCGCCAATTACGATATACTCTTTAAACAATTCCATCATTCGTTCATGCATTGCAGCCGGAACGGGTTCGTGTTTCTCAAAATATCCACGAATGTCCGCAATCGAATCCGACTTTACCTCGTTTGCCCACAGAAACTCCTCAAAATCAAGCGAATGCATTTCTAACTGGTCAACATAGCCGACTGGATAAGACGATACATCTTTATAATTGATACCGAGCATAGAACCTGAAGCAATCACATCAAAGCGTTTGTCGGAGGCTAAGAATTTAAGAGCTGTCCGCGCTTTTGGGCAAAGCTGAATTTCATCGAGAAAGATAAGCGTTTCGCCGGGGACAAATTCCGCATTCGGAACACGGAGAGAGATTTGCTTTATCAGCGTTTCAACATCCAAATCTCTATCAAAAATAGCGGCATAAGTCGGATTTTCTACAAAGTTGATCTCTATAAAATGTTTGTAATTTTCTTTGACAAACAGTCTTATGATAAATGTTTTTCCAACCTGCCGCGCTCCTTTGACAAGCAGACACAATCGGTCTTCTCGCTGTTTCCAAGTCAAAAGCTCACTCGAAATCTTGCGCTTAAGCACAACCTATATCCTCCCCTAAAAATCTGAACATCGGCATTGTATGGTTCAAGTGTCAAAAGCCTCGGCCTTCGGCAGACGCACTTCTGACACCTGAACCATTGTATCACATATCCAAAGAAAAATCAAGCGCGTTGCAGATTTTATATAGGAATAAATTGTGATCCGCGCATATTATAAGGGTGAAACGGAGCAATGACATAATCAGAAAGTGTAATATCGTGCTCAAAATCTGCGCCGCCCTCAAATGCGACATCTCGGACATCATGGAAGTAATCCATGATGAACCCGTTTAAAGCGGAGGTGGAATGACAATGGCCTACAAAGGCGATTTTGACGAATACAAACGCCTTGGCGAACCGGAAAAGGCTGAAAAGTCGGATATATGGCGAACCGCTATCGGCTTGCAGCAGGTGGACGGATTAACGCCGTCCGAATACCTCATTGAAACGGCAAAGCAGAATATTGAGGGTGAAATCACCATCTATGAGGTTCAAGAACGGCTGGGCGCCTATTACAAAGCAAAGCCTGTGCAAACCCCGGATGACCGCACCGAGGAGGCCGACAAGGTTTCTGCCCGCATTGCCGAAATTCTGTCCGAAAAGACATTTTCATTCAGCCCCGCCGAATATATCACCATACACAAGCGGCTGTTTACGGGCATTTATAAGTTCGCGGGAAAAATCCGCGACTATAACATTTCAAAAGCCGGGTGGGTGCTTGGCGGCGAAACGGTTTACTACGCCTCCGCCGACAGCATTCGCGCCACGCTTAACTACGACTTTGAGCAGGAAAAAGCATTTTAGTACAAGGGACTTGGCAAAGAGTTAATCGTAGAGCATATCACAAAGTTCGTGTCCGGCCTGTGGCAGATTCACGCCTTCGGAGAGGGCAATACACGCACCACGGCTGTGTTTACCATCAAATATTTGCGGACATTTGGCTTTGCTGTCACCAATGACTTGTTTGCCGACCATTCGTGGTATTTCCGCAATGCTTTGGTTCGGGCGAATTACAACGATTACAAGAATAACATCTATTCGACGCTTGAATTTTTAGGGCGCTTTTTCGGAAACCTCCTGCTTGGCGAAAGCAACCCGCTGAAAAATCGTGAGTTGCGTGTTTCTTTGGAGAGCGGAATGGACGTCCTTGCAAATGTCCCTGTAAAAGCCGAGAATGTCCCTGTAAAACGCAAGGATGAAGTCCTAAAAATACTGCTTGCCAATCCAAGCCTGACGGCCGAGGAATTGGCTGCCGCATTTTCGGTAAGCGCCAAAACCATCAAGCGTGATTTTACCGCCCTCAAAAATGACGGCAGAATTAAGCGCGTCGGTTCAGACAAGGCGGGGCATTGGGAAGTAATTGAGTAAATAATCGTGCTATCCCGTTTTATCTGAGTTCATCCCCGTGGGAGGCAAAATGGGGGGTAAATCAAGAAATATCGAAAACCATGTGGGCAGACAAGCAGTAATATCAAGGGTTTGCGGCGATGAAAACGTAGGCAGAGCGCGTCCTTGGTAAGGTCCACCATGGACTGCCTGGGATCAACCTGGACCTTCACATTCAGAAAATGCCCTTTCGACCGAGCCACCACGTCGAGACGGGCACCTCCGGGTCTCCTGACGCAGCCCCAAAATCGACAGTCAAATCCTTGGAATCGGAACCTGATGAGCGCGACGCGGAAGCTGCGCCGCGCTCATTGGCTATGGCGCGACGACACGCCGCACGACGCATCCTGCTTGACTTTCCGCAAAACCGATATATAATAAAAGGAGAGGAAGTGCAT
>JAISCT010000020.1 GCA_031265355.1 Oscillospiraceae bacterium
GCGCGTCGGGTCCGCGGGCTTTGTCGCGGCGCGGCCGCTCGTCACCGTCTGCGTCGCCACGGCGCTGCCGCCCTGGCTGTTGAAGGTCACCGTAAAGCTTGCGGGCGCACTGCTGCTGCTGCCACCGCCGCCGCCGGTGTATGTCCACTGCGCGTAAATCGCGGTGTCGCCGTCGAACACATAGCTCGTTGTGACCTTCGTCCCGCCGGTCGCCGCCGTGAACCAGCCGTCAAACCGATAGCCGCTCCTTGTGAGTTCCGGCAGGGCGGCCAGCTTGCCGTCCGTTCCCGTTGTCGAACTCGTCGAGGCCGCGCCGTTGTTCGGGTCAAGTGTTATGATATACGTGGGCGCCGGCGCGACAATATTCGCCGTTCCGACAGCGTCCTCCCTGACTTGCGCGTAGAGCCACTCCCACGTGACCGCGTTGGTATAGGCGGCCATCCAGGACCAGTGCATCGTCTGCAAAACAGTGCCAGGGATAAACAGGGTGATCAAGGTGTCCGATCCGCTGGCGCCGGCCCGGTCGAGCTGCACCCTGGCCTCGGCTTCCGCTTTTCGGCCGCGCAGCATACCGTTCCACATCAGCTCGCCGTCTGTTCCCCAACTGATGTCAATGTTGTATCCCTCGCCGTCGTTGTATGCCCCGCCGTTCATCAGGAGGCCGATATCGCGCCAACGTTCGCCTTTTAGGCGGGCCTCAGGATCTCCTGACACAGGACTGCCGGAACCGTCCGTCAAACCGGCAAAGTTCCAACCGGGCAGCTCGTTTAGCAGCCGTTCGAACGTATCTTCGGCGTTCTTGGCTCTGTCCGCGTATTCGCCGGCGCCGCCGGCGAATGCGTGATAGGGGTCGTAGGCGGTGCTGATATAACCGGCGAAGACGCCGGGGTTTGCCAGGATGGTGTTCCACATGGGCGTAGAACCGGCCGCCAGACTGATGGCATAGATCCTGCCGATGTCAATGTTGAGATTTTCCGCCAGCTCCTTGACGATGTACATGTAATTGCCGTTCCAACCCGGTCCGGGCGTCAGCACAAACGCTTTTTGCAAGGCCTGGGCCTTTTCGCTGCCCCAGATGACCGCGTCGGGATGGGTAAACAGCGAGCCCATCTGCCGGCTGGCGTCCGCGTCGCCAAGAACGTCGTCCACATAGGCGGTGTCGCCGGAAGGGAAGTGTACGACGAGAGGGATGTTCTTCGCGTCTTCGTCATACGTTTCGTACCCTTCGGGGATATACAGATGGAATTTTGTTGTGGTCTTGTCCGCCGGATTGGTGTACTTGAACGATCTAAAATCGTCAATGGTCCCTCGCACCTCGGTTGACCAGACGTCCATCTGCGCGATGTTGGGCAGCCACTCTCCACCGGCCTCCGTCTCCAACAGCGTCCCGCGGATCGGGCCGACGGCGGTGGTGACGCCTGTGGGTTCGATCACGTTCCCATTCACCGTCATGACCGGGAATGCCTGATAGACATAATAGGGATTGATCCGAGGTCTGATGCGCAGGCTGGTGTCGAAACAGACCTGATCGCGGTAAGAGGTGAAGTCCCAGCTGTTTAGCCCTAAGTTGATGAACACATATTTGCCCTGCGACTGGTACTCGTCCTTTTTGCCGCTGTTGTTCACATACAGGTTCACGATATCGCGGTCGGTGGCCAGTTGATAGCTCTGCTTGTCGGCGTGTTCGACAGAATACTCAATCGCGTCGCAGAGGATTTCTTCGGCGTACTCAATGCGGATGGCCGTGACGGTCTCGCCCCAGTCAAGCACTTCGGTGACCAACCTGGCTTCCTTGATGGCGTTTGTCCCCGCCAGTCTCGGCGCGTCGTCCGGGATCACTCTCGGGGTCCTGGGGCTCATCCCATCATAGGAAACAACGCCGCCGCCTGTTTCCTCATTGAGATTCACATCGTAGTCCACGTCGTCGAGGACAGTTCTGTCGAATCCTTCGTGCTCACCTTTTACCTGAGAAAACGCCCAGTCTTGCACGACGCGGTTGCGGTTCGCGGCGTTCCAGACCCAGTGCGAGGTCTGCGGAAGGGTGCCCGGCATCACGGAGGAGTAAATCACATTCACGCCGAGCGCCTTGGCCTCATCCCACTGCGCTTTGGCCATCTTTTCCGTCGCGTCTCCCTTCAGCGCCGGGTTCGACGTGGGATTTTGGTTGACAAGGCCGTTCCACATGGTGTTCCAGTCGTTGACCACAACGACCGTTTCCCCCGCCGCCGCGTTCAGCCTGTGAGCGAAATCGAACATCCGCTCGCCCTTGATGCGTCCGACAGCCTCTCCGCTGAAAAAGCCGCCGAAACCGGTACCGTAATCTTGGCCCACGTAGGTTTGATCGCCGTAAACCGGTCCGGTGCGGTCGGTGTGGCCGCCAATCAGCCACATCGGCGCCATGTCAAAAATCTTGGTGATCTGTCCGTCGGCGTACCGCAGCCACTGCTCAAAGTTCAAGTTCGGAATGTTCATAAATGTCGTTGGCGTGCCGTCGTAA
The DNA here is from genome assembly GCA_031265355.1 of Oscillospiraceae bacterium. Taxonomy (NCBI): domain Bacteria; kingdom Bacillati; phylum Bacillota; class Clostridia; order Eubacteriales; family Oscillospiraceae; species Oscillospiraceae bacterium. The sequence goes on from JAISCT010000020.1 coordinate 2,498, forward strand.
GGTTTGCTCAGCGGGCCGGGCAGGGAGGTGTTGTTGGCGAACGTATTGTACCCATCCATGCCGTTGATGACCAAAGCGGAGAAGATGTCAACTTCTGGGAACCCCTCTTCCTCGTTGGCCACGGCGTCCCAATGGGGGATCAGGGTGGCATAGAGAGACGTCGCGCCGTCCATCAGGTTCATGCCGACAACAGAAGATGTGTCGACGTTGAATGTGTCCATGATCCAGTGCATGACCTTGATGTAGTCCTGCTGCATGGGGGACAATTGATACCATTGATCCCAGTTGGCGCCGCCCGGCCCAAACAGCGAAAACGCTCCGCTGCCGGGGTATCCGCCCGTGGTCGGCCCGGCGATGCTGAGCACAAAGCTCGGGTGTGCCGCCTGCGCCTCCGCATCGGCCCAGTACACGGCTTCGGGGTGGGCCATCAGCGCGCCCATGTGCCGTTTCAGTCCCGAGATCGTGCTTCCTGTCGCCGGCCATTCCGGCAGATCGTCTTCATCCCGCGCCAACGCGCCTTTGGTGATGTGCATGTCGTCCTCAAGGCTGCTGTCGCCTGCGTTGGGGTAATGAACGACAAGGGGCAGGGGGTCTCCCTCGCTGTCAGCTTTGGCCATGTCGTATTCCGGCGGGATGTAGAGATGAAATTTCAGATAGTTCTCGGGGGTGGCCGGGTCTCTGTAAATAAATGTCCTAAAGTCGTCAAGCACCGTGCGCACTTCCGTCGACGCGGTGCGCACTTCAATCACGTTCGGTCCGAGAACTTCGGCTGTCAAGGCGGGGTGAACGCGGTTCTTTTCGGCGTTCATCTCACTGGCAGTTGTACTGAATGTGTTGGGCGCGCACACCTTTCCACTCACCGATGTGATAGGCAGGGACTGCGTTGCATGCAGCGTCAAGGCGCCGGCCTGTAACCTGTTGCCTCTGAAAACAATCTGATCGCGGTATGTGGTAACGTCCTCGCTTTCGACGCCGAGGTTGATGAACACGTATTTGCCCTTGAGCTGGACATCGTCCTTCCTGCCGCTGTTGTTGACGTACAGGTTTACGATATCCCTGTTGCTGACCATTTTGTAGGTCATTCTGTTCGCGTGCTCCAGCGAGTACTCGATGGCCCTGCACGAGATCTCGTCGTTGTACTCGATGCGTATGGCGGTGACTGACTCGCCCCAGTCGAGCACCTCGGTGACCACCCTGGCCTCCACGAGGCGGAACGGCTCCGGATCGTCCGCCAGCACGACAGGAGCCGTTCCCATGACCAGTACCAGAACCAGCACCAGCGCCAAAGCCTTTTGGAAGTTTCTCATTGCGTTTCTCTCCTTTTCGAATTGAATTTTTCGGGGGGACCCTTGGGCCACAGTCCTTTCAGCGTTTCCTACACAACCTGCTATGCTATACCTTTTTGAATTTGTCATTTTTGTAGAGAAGCCCAGTCAATTTTGGTCGAAACGCATAAAAAATATCGCATACAGCCCTTGACATTGCGAAATGCGTGCAATATAATAGGAACATCAGCGACTGTGATGCGTTTTCAAAAAGGTATACCTTATCAGAACAGCAAAAAACACCGTTTTTACTATAAAAACGGTGTTTTTTGCTGTTTACACGCTTATCTGTCTACAAAATATGTGTTTTCAATTAATTCCCATAAAATATGCCAATACACTGCTCTCCACTCCGCCTCACGCCGGGTCCTGCGCGGCGGCGGCGGCGGTGGCCAGGGCGTCGCAGCGGTTGTTGTCGGGGTTGTCGGCGTGGCCGCGGACCCAGACGAAGGTCACGTCCTGGGTCTCGCAGAGCGTCAGGAGTTCTCCCCACAGATCTGGGTTCAGCGCCGGCTGTTTGTCGGCGCGCTGCCAGCCGCGCGCGCGCCAGCCGCGCGCCCAGCCCTTGCGCATCGCGTCGACCACGTAGCGCGAGTCGGAATACACCGTGACGCGGCAGCGCGTCCGCAGTGCCCGCAGGCCCTCGATGACCGCCGTCAGCTCCATGCGGTTGTTTGTCGTGGCGGCCGCGCCGCCGGAGAGCTCCTTTTCGCGCGCGCCGTAGCGGAGAAGTACGCCCCAGCCGCCCGGACCCGGGTTGCCCAGACAGGCCCCGTCGGTGTATATGTCCACGGCTTTTATCCCCGATGCGGCGCCTCCGATCTCAATTTGGTCCCGATCCGCCGGACTATGCATCGGTCTCCTCACCCTCGTCGTCCGGCTCCTCCTCGCGGGCCGTGCGGGCCACGCCAATGACATTCGCGCTCGGGGCAAGACGCATGACAATGACGCCCTGCGCACTCCGGGAGTAACAGTTGATGTCGCTCGCGGCCATGCGGATGATCGTGCCGTCATCCGAGATGATGAGTACGTCGTCGTCGTCGTCGACAATCTTGATAGCGGCCACCTTGCCCGTCTTCTCGTTCAGCGTGTGGTTCTTGAGCCCCTTGCCGCCGCGCCGCTGGGCCTCGCCGCCGCGCTTGTATTCGTCCAAATCGGTGCGCTTGCCGAAACCCCGCTCTGTGACGGTCAGCAGCGTGCCGCCAAGGTGCGTGCGCGCCGCGCCAATCACATAGTCGCCCGGATCCAGCCGGATGCCGCGCACGCCGGCCGCGTCCCGGCCCATCTCGCGCACGTCGGTCTCGTTGAAACAGATGGCCATGCCCTCGCGCGTGGCCAGGATGAGCGCCTGGTCCCCGTCCGTCTTGCGCACGGCAATCAGTTCGTCGCCCTCCTCCAGCGTGAGCGCACGGATGCCGCTCTTGCGGCTCGTGTCGAGACGCTCGAGGCGGATGCGCTTGATCGTGCCGTTGCGCGTGATCATCACGAGATAGCGGCTGGGCTCGTCGTCCCGCACCGGGATCATCGCCGTCACCTGTTCGCCGCCCTCAAGCGGCAGCAGGTTCACAAGATTTGTTCCCTTGGCCGCGCGTCCGGCCTCCGGGACGAAGTAGCCCTTCTTGCGATACAGCCGCCCGCGGTTCGTAAAGAAGAGCAGCACGTCGTGCGTCGAGGCCACGAACAGCTCCTCCACATAGTCTTCCTCGCGCATCGTCTGCGCCGTGACGCCGCGCCCGCCGCGCCGCTGGGCGCGATAGGTGGACTTGGGCAGACGCTTGATGTACCCGGCGTGGGTCAGCGTGTAGACGCAGTCCTCCCGTTCGATCAGATCCTCTATGTCGATCTCGTCGTCCACCGGCACGATCTCGGTACGGCGCTCGTCGCCGAATTTGTCGCGCAGTTCGAGCAGTTCGGTCCGCACTATCTCCAGCACGATGGCATCGCTCCCGAGGATCTCGAGGTAGCGGCGGATCTTTTCCATCAGGTCCTGGTATTCCGTCTCGATCTTCTCGATCTCCAACCCCTGCAAACGACCCAGACGCAGGTCGACGATGGCCTGCCCCTGTGCGTCGGAGAGCTGAAAGCGCTCCATCAGGCGGGCCTTCGCATCGTTGTATGCGGCGCGAATGATGGCGATGACCTCGTCGAGATTGTCCACCGCGATGCGCAGCCCTTCCAAGATGTGCGCCCGTTCGCGGGCTTTGCGCAGGTCATACTGTGTGCGCCGCACGACGATCTCCCGCTGGTGGGCAATGTAGTGGTCGAGCACCTCGCGCAGTGACAGGGTCTTCGGCTTGCCGTCTACCAGCGCCAGCATGTTGATCGAAAACGTCGTCTGCATGGCCGTGTGGGCGTACAGCTTGTTTAGCACGATTTGGGCGTTTGCGTCGCGCTTTAATTCGATGACGACCTTCATGCCGCCCCTATCCGTCTCGTCGCGGATCGCCGAGATGCCCTCCACGGTTTTGTTCTTCACCAATTCGGCGATGGACTCGACCAGCCGGGCCTTGTTGACCTGGTAGGGGAGCTGCGTGACGACGATGCGGGAGCGGCCCTTGTCCTCCTCGATCTCCGCGCGGGCGCGCACCTTCACGCGGCCGCGGCCAGTGGCGTACGCCGCGCGGATGCCCACCCGGCCGAGGATGCTCGCGGCGGTGGGGAAGTCCGGCCCCTGGATGTGCTCCATCAAGTCGTTTAAATCGGCCTCCGGGTTGTCGATGACGAGGACCGCGGCGTCAATCACCTCGCGCAGGTTGTGGGGCGGAATGTTTGTGGCCATGCCCACCGCGATGCCGACCGAACCGTTGACCAGCAGGTTCGGAAAGCGCGACGGGAGCACCCAGGGCTCCTTGCGCGAGTTGTCGAAGTTCGGGACAAAGTCGACGGTCTCTTTGTCAATGTCCGCCATCATGGCCACGGCCATCCGGGACATGCGCGCCTCGGTATAACGGTAGGCGGCCGGCGGGTCTCCGTCCACCGAACCGAAGTTGCCGTGCCCGTCTACCAGCGGATAGCGCATCGAGAAGGTCTGCGCCATGCGCACCAGCGCGTCGTAGACTGAGCTGTCGCCGTGCGGGTGGTAGCGACCCAGCACGTCGCCGACGGCGGTGGCCGACTTGCGGAACGCCCGGTCCGGCGTCAGGTTCTCCTCGTACATCGTGTAGAGGATGCGCCTGTGCACGGGCTTGAGACCGTCGCGCACGTCTGGCAGCGCCCGGCCGACGATGACCGACATCGCATAGTCGATGTAGGAACGCTTCATCTCCCTTTCGAGATCCACGGGGACGATCTTCTGATTTTCAAAATCCACGGGATGTTTCTGATCGCTCATTTATACACCACCAGTAATATTATCTCTAAATTTTACGCCCTGTATATCACTTTGGGCACCCCTGAACGCGGGCGGAGCGCTCGGCCGTCCGGACCGGCGGGCCCTCAGCGCGACCGATACCTGCCGCCGAACACCCTCCGCAGGTGCGTCTCAAGCCGGTCCGGCTCGTCCGGGCGGAGATATTTTTTCGGGATCAGAAAGCATGTCCCATTGAGCAGGTAGAGGTAAAAGGCGCCGGCCGTCTCGTAGACCGCCGAGAATGCGCCGTACTCATAGGTGGCGAGACTCTTGGCCAGACGACCGCCGCCCACGACCTCCAGAAAAGCGGGGAAAAACGCGAGCCACAGATCCCCGCCGTACAACGCACCCGCCCGCTTGTAGTGGACGCCCGGCCACCAGAAGAAGCGGATCATCACGACGGCCAGCGCCGTGAGAAGGATCGCCCCCAGCGCCGTATAGGCGAGGTCCGTCATCCGGACGCCGATGACAAAGAGGATGACGCCCAGCAGCAGCCAGAGCACGCGCAGCCCCGTCTTCAGCCAGTCCGGCCCGGGGCCCCGGAACATGGAAAAACGCCAGTAAGCCAGAAAACTCTCGTAGTCGTATCGAACATTCACCGTCAGCAGCGGCGGCGGGAGAGCGGTCGTCTTGTTCATAGCGGGTCTCCTGTCCGTCTTCGGGCCGCGCGGCCCGGGACGGGGCTCTCTATATGATAGCGATTTGTATTTATTGATTTGCCTTTAACAGTTTGTATAGTCTCAGCGCCGCCACCAGGCCGGTTTCACGGGTGCAGAGGCGCTTGGGGGCGAACCGTCCGCCGCCCACGCCGCCCATCACCCCGTGTGCCGAGATGAACGTCACATCCGTCCGCGCCCAGACGGCGACGTCCGCCGCGTCGGCGTAGACAGGAGCCGTGGCCCGCCCCTCCGGCAGGCCGAGAACCGCGGCGGCCCCGTGCAGCATCCGGGCCATCTGCTCCCGCGTGACGGGGCGTTCCGGTGCGAAGCGCCCGCCGCCCACGCCGTCGACAATGCCCAGCGCCGCGGCCGCTAGGATGTCCGGGTCGCTCGTATCTGCGAAGGCGACGCTCCGCGTGCCAAACCGGCTCGTCAGCGCCGCAGCCGGCTCGTCGGCCGCTTTCTCAAGCAGCGACATCATCAGCCGGGCGCACTCCGCGCGGGTCATGACCGTCTGGTACCCGCCGAGCAGCGCGTCGGGCGCGAGTCCGAGCGCGCGGATCTCCTCCACGGCGGAAAGCGACCACGAAGCGGGGGCGGAGAGCGGCGTACCCGGCAGGGCCACGCCGTCCAAAATTTTAACGGGCACGGGGTGCGAATCGGCGTCCGGGTAACCGAGCCCCAGCTGGCCGCTCCGGTTGGAGCCCCAGGCCCACAGCGTACCGTCGGTCTTCAGCGCCAGCGTCGCGGCGCCGAAGACCGCGACGTCGGCCACGGCGTCCATCACCTTGACCGGCGCAGATCGGTTCTGCGTCGTGCCGTCCCCGAGCTGACCGGCCGCGTTCTCTCCCCATGTCCAAAGGCTGCCGTCCCGCTTCAAGGCGGCGGCGTGCCGACCGCTCTGATCCGCCTTTGCCACATCCGTCAGCATCCGCCGGGGCGTGCGCACACGCGTCTCCGCGGCGGCAAGCAGGAGTCCGCTCTCATTGCGGCCCCAGCCCCAGAGCGTGCCGTCGGTCCCCACGGCGAGCACGTTGGCAAACGACGGCGCCGCGGACGCGACGCCGCCCATCACCCGAACCGGCTCGGAGATATAGTCCCCTGTCCGCCCCGCCGGCGGAGCGGCAAGCTGCCCGTTGTCGAAGCCAAAGAACCAAAGCGTGCCGTCGGCCCCTATGGCAAGGCCGTTCTCAACGCCGAGCGAGACGTCCGCCGTGCCGGCGTCCCGCCGCTGGGCAGCCGCCGTGACGGCGCTGTGCCAGACCCAGAGGCTGCCGTCGGTTCGAACCGTCGCGAGCAGCCCGGCCCCCGCGTCGAGGGCGCGCACGTTGTCCATCACCTGGGTCCCGGCCGTGATGTCTTTGTCCCAGCGGATGTCGTTCGGGTAGGTCCGCGCGACGCCGTCGGCCTTCAGCACAAAGACCTCCGAGCCCGCCGCCACGGAGATGATCTCGGCCCCGACCCGCCGGGCCGTCAGGCATTCGCCCCCGGGCAGCGGCGTCTCCGCGACCCAACCGCCCCGGTCCTCACGGTCCTCCGGCCCCGAGCGGGCCTCCTGGCCCCAGACCCAGAGGCTGCCGTCGGTTCGGACGGCGAAGGCGTTCCACGTGTTCATCGCCACCGTGCGCCCGAAGACGGGCGAAACCGCCCGGGCCGGCGAGGCCGCGCCGAGAGCCGGCCACGCCAACGTCAGCACCAGCAAGAGACAGGTCGCCTTTTTCATCCCCAGACCTCCGCCCCTCAAAAAGCCTCACCGCGCTTTTGCCCGTTTCTTTTCCGGGCACTCCGGGCTGCGCGTCACACGTCCAGGTTGACCACGTACTTGGCGTTTTGGTCGATGAATTCCCGCCTGGGCTCCACCCGGTCGCCCATGAGTATGGTGAAGATCTGATCCGCGGCGACGGCGTCGTCCAGCTCCACTTGGAGAAGGGTGCGAAACTCCGGGTTCAGCGTCGTCATCCAGAGCTCTATCCCGTCCATCTCGCCCAAGCCTTTGTTGCGTGACACGTCGATGCGGGCCCGAACGACCGGGTCGCCGGCGCTCATCTCGTCGAGCGCGGCGTCTCGTTCGCGGTCGGAGTAAGTGTAACGGACCTTTTTGCCGTGTGCCAGCTTGTAGAGCGGCGGCTGTGCGATGTACACATGCCCCTCCTCGATGAGCGGACGCATGAAGCGGAAAAAGAATGTGAGCAGCAGCGTGCGGATGTGGCTGCCGTCCACATCGGCGTCGGCCATCAGCACTATCTTGTTGTAGCGCAGTTTCGCGATGTCGAATTCCTCGCCGATGCCGGCGCCCAGCGCCAGGATGATGGGCATCAGCTTCTCGTTGCCATAGACCTTGTCGAGCCGGGCCTTTTCGACGTTCAGCATCTTGCCCCACAGCGGCAGGATGGCCTGGTAACGGCTGTCGCGCCCGTCTTTGGCCGAGCCGCCGGCGCTGTCGCCCTCGACGATGTAGAGCTCCGTGAGGCGCGGGTCCCGCTCGTTGCAGTCGAACAGCTTGCCGGGCAGGGCCGCGCCGTCAAGCGCCGTCTTGCGCCGCGTGAGGTCTCGGGCCCGCCGGGCCGCCTCGCGCGCCCGTGCGGCGGTGACGGCCTTGTCGAGGATCGCCCGGCCCACGGCGGGGTTCTCCTCCAAAACGTCGGTCAGTTTTTCACCGATCAGCGCTTCCACCAGGGTGCGCATCTCTGAGTTGCCCAGTTTGGTCTTCGTCTGCCCCTCGAACTGGGCATCGGTCAACCGCACGCTGATGACCGCCGTGAGACCCTCGCGCACGTCCTCGCCGGCCAGGTTTTTGTCGTCCGGCTTTAGGAAATTGTGGCGGCGCCCGTAGTCGTTGATGACGCGGGTGATCGCGTTTTTGAACCCGGTCTCGTGCATGCCGCCCTCGGTGGTGCGGATGTTGTTGGCAAACGAATAAATCGTCTCGTTGTACGAGTCGTTGTACTGCAGCGCCACTTCGGCGACGGCGTCGTCCCGCTGGCCGGAGACGAAGATGACCTCCGGGTGCAGCGGCGTGCGGTTTTTGTTGACATACGCGACAAAAGAGCGGATCCCGCCCTCGAAGTGCAGGCTCTTGCGCACTTCCGGCTCCTCGCGCCGGTCCGTCAGGGTGATGCGCAGCCCGGCGATCAAGAAGGCCTGCTCGCGCATCCGGGAGAGCAGGGTGTCGAAGTCGAACGCGGTTTCCTCGAACACGTCGGGGTCGGGCTGGAACCAGATCTCGGTGCCCGTCTCTTCCGTCTCTCCGACAACGCGCAGCGGCTGTGTCACGTCGCCGCGCCGAAAGGCCATCTCGTGGATCTGCCCGTCCTGAAACACGCGCACGCGCAGGGCCTCCGACAGCGCGTTCACCACCGACGCGCCCACGCCGTGCAGGCCGCCGGAGACCTTGTAGCCGGACCCGCCGAATTTGCCGCCGGCGTGCAATATGGTGTAGACGACCTCGACGGCGGTCTTGCCGGTGGCGTGCATGCCGACCGGGATGCCGCGCCCGTTGTCGCGCACGGTGATGGCGTCGCCGGGCTCGATGGTCACGTCGATCTGCGTGCAGTAACCGGCCAGCGCCTCGTCGATGGCGTTGTCGACGATCTCGTACACCAGGTGGTGCAGCCCGCGCGACGAGGTGGTGCCGATGTACATGCCGGGCCGCTTGCGCACCGCCTCCAGGCCCTCCAGCACCTGGATCTGCGAAGCGTCGTATTGGGACTCGATGTGCTCGTTCATGGATGACCTCCCGCATCTGGGCGCCCGTCCGGTCTCTTTCAGGCAATGGGGCCCCTCATTTGAACAGTATATCACAAAATCATGTCGATTTCAATCATTTTTGGGGGATTTTTCTCTCCGACAAAAAAGCTTAGCTTCCGGGTCAATGCCCGCTTCTCACTCTGAAAAAGGGCATAAAAATAGCGGGGGGATCCCCCCGCCTCTTGTGTTTGGCTATTTGTGAGCGTAACAGAGCGCGGAATCAGTGGAAGGCGCGGAATAAAAGTGGGTTTGTTTCTCAGGTATTTTTGGTGATTCTGATATAAAGGCACTTTTGTTATTTCGCGCTCTATTCAGTATCCTTCATTGACCACTTCCCATATCCCATCACTCGATTTTATTAAGATAATACCCCTCGCAGGGTCCATCGACGAAATTGTCGTTTCAAACACGATAATCGCTTCTTTTTCTCCTTTTGGTATATATGCTTTATACTTCTTCAAATTTTCCATGCGGACAAGGGATTCAATATCATCCGAGAAAGGCATGATGCTATAATATTTCAGAGCAACTTCCCTTGCAACTCTTTCATCTTCTTCTGTGATTGGGGTGTTATTTGCCGACGCTGTCAGATCATCAACGGCAGTATCCTCGTTGTATATGCCCGGAGTCTCAAGGTTTTGTGTGTCATATTTTTCATATGTATCCATAATGAGCTGGTTTCGTTCTTCGGCAGACAACCCGCTGTCGCCAAACAATTCATCGACTAGCTTCTCTGCAAACGCCAAGAGTGCCGGATCGCTGTTAGCGATTGTTACGCCTGCAGAGGAACTATCAACTGTCAAATCGCCGTCGTCATTGGTGCTCGCTGCAGGCTTAACGGAGGAGGGCGGGAAGTCTTTGTTGTACGCAAGGTTGTCTGCATCCGTATCGCCGCCCAAATCATTGATTATGTCAACGATGGAATCGACTCTCTTCAGGTATCTCTCATATACAGCCTGGCCGATAGTGGGCGAGGCCTTGACAGAGGGAACGCCTGTAGTCAGGCCGAAAAGCATTGCTGCTGCCATCACACTTATCATGATCCGCTTCATAAACGACACCCCCATCTCTTCATATTGTTCGCGAACGACACCCCCATCTCTTCATATTGTTCGCGCAGATTTCGTCGACAGGACAATCTTTCCGGATTATCCTGTCTTTCCCTGACGCGAAAATCCGGACATTTTTTCAAACCGCTTTGCGAGGGTGGCGGCTGAGATCTGGGAGAGATAGACCCGGGCGCCGCCGTCGCGCTGGCAGAGGACAAACGAGGCCGGCAGATCGTCCGAGGCCGTCTCGATGCGGCCCTCGCGCTCCGCGCGGGTCAAAAATTGTTTCGTCAGCCGCGATTGGGACGTGAGCTCCAGGTCAAATACCCCGATCACCGCGGCGTGCGGCACCACGACGTTGCTGCCCAAATGAAGATACATTTCCGCCCCCCTGTATCAGCCGCCTCCGGCGGCCTGTGCGACGCGGCGACTTGCCGTTCCGGCCGTCCCCAACTGTTATCTGTTATCTGATCCGTTGTTATCTGCCGTGACGCGGCCGTTTTCCACCAGCAGATTTTTTCCCTCCGGAAGTCTCGTCGCGCGGCCCGGTTCGCAGCTGGTGATGATCACCTGCCCGCCCTCAAGCCGGTGCAGGATGAAGTCCTGCCGGCGGCCGTCCAGCTCGGAGAGCACGTCGTCCAGCAACAATACCGGCGGCTCGCCCAGTTCCTCCCGGAAGATGTCCCGCTCGGCTAGTTTCAGGGCCAGCGCCGCCGTGCGGGATTGGCCCTGGGAACCGAAGGCGCGCATCGGCATACCGTCCAGCAGCAGTTCGATGTCGTCCCGGTGCGGCCCGACCAGGCAGCGCGCCGCCGCCCGTTCGGCTTCCGCCCGCTCCTCCATCAGCGCGAGCAGCCCGGCCGCCAGGGCCTCCTCCGGATCGTCCGGACCCAGGCCGCCGTGCGTCACATAGCGCAGCGACAGCGCCTCCCGCCCACCGGAAATGGCTCCGTGCAGGACCGCCGCCGCCGGCGTTACCCGGGCGGCGAAGTCCAGTCGGTACCGGGTAAGCGCCGCCCCCGCGGCCGCCAGCCGGTTGTTGAACACCGGTAGGGCGTCCGGCAGTGCCGTGCCCGGCCGGCTGTCGCGCAACAGGCGCGTCTTGTGCCCGTACAGCCGGACGTATTCACTGAGCGCCGTCAGGTAGCGCGGGCGGAGCTGACAGAGCGCCAGATCCAAAAAGCGCCGCCGGGAGGCCGCGCCGGCGCGGACGATGTCCAAATTCTCCGGTCCGAAGAACACACAGGGCAGCCGTCCCACCAGCTCTCGGGGCGAGGACAGTTTTGCGCCGTTTGCAGACAGCACCCGCCGGGCGCCGGCGGAAAAACGCGCCTCCAATGTCTGTGAGCGGCTTCCGGAGACGATGTGGGCGGTAAGCACCGCCGCCGTCTCCCCAAATCGGATCAACTCCTGCTCCCGCCGCGCCCGGAAGCTCTTGCCGCCGCCAAAGTAAAACACGGCCTCCAACAGGTTGGATTTCCCTTGGGCGTTGTCGCCCATCACCACGTTGACATGGGGCGAAAAGACGACTGTCTGGGCGGTCAGGTTGCGAAAGTTTTTTAGATCCAGCCGCGTGATGTACATCGTCAGTCGGCGCGCAGCCGCACCGGCAGCACCATGTAGAAATAGGCGTCGCCCTCGTCCGGCATCAACACGCAAGGCGCCAGCGGGCTCAGCAGCTTCAGCCGGAAATTTTCTCCGGGCAGCACGTGCAGCGCGTCCAGCAGGTAGCGGTGGTTAAATCCTACCTCAAAGCCGGCGCTCGGCAGCGCGCCGGTTACTTCGGCCTCGCACGCGTCGGCGGCAAATCCCAAGGAGGTCCGGCAGGAGAGATCCACGCCGTCCGGGCGGACCAACAGTCTCACCGGATTTTTGATCTTCTCGTTGATCAGCAGGCTCACGCGCTCAATGCCGGCCGTGAACGCCCGGATGTTCAGCCGCACGTCGATGGGCAGCGATTCGGGCATGGCTGTCCTGTAGTTTAAAAATTCTCCCTCCAACAGCCGCGTGACCAGGACGGTGTCCCCCAGCAAAAATGAGATATGCCGGCCGCCCAGCACGAGCTTCACCGTCTCGCTTTCCTTGTCGGAGAGCAACCGCTCGACTTCGCGCAGTGCGGCGCCGGGTACGACGAAGCTCCCCAAAAAACCGCCCTCCGTCGTCTCGCGCCGCAAGGCCAGCCGGTAGCCGTCCACTGAGACGACGATGAGTTTTCCGTCTCCCCAGTTGAACTGGGATCCGGTGTGGATGATCTTGTTTTCGTTTTCAGAAACCGCAAAGATCGTCTCGTGAATCATCCCGCGCAGCAGGGCCTGGGGCAGGGCGGCCGCCTGTTCCTCCGACACCGTCGGCAGTTCCGGGTACGATGCGCCGTCCAGGCAGGAGGCAATGTCGAAAACAGACTGGCCGCAACGGATGTTCATCACCAGTTTGTCCCGCAGATCGAATGTCACGACGTCGTCCGGGAGTTTGCGTACGATCTCACTCAACAGGCGTGCGCCAATGACGACGCTACCCGTCCTTTCCACGTTTACATTCAGTTCCGCGCGGATACCAACCTCCAAGTTATATCCGGTCAGGCGCAGCTGGTCGCCGACTTCGAGCAGAATCCCCTCCAGTGCGGCGATGCTGCTGCGGGAGGGAACAATGCGGGATACATTGGAAATCGCGGCCAGCAGGAGCGCTTTCTCGCAGGAAAATTTCACAAACGCCCCTCCTCTCTCAAAAGATGGATATCCGGCGCACGCCGCCGGAAGGAAATTTTATTTTTGTGTTCTGTTCTAGAAAAGAAAAGAATATACTAATACGATGGCATAGGAAGCGGTAGTCCGGTGGACAGTGGATAACCGCTTCAAACGACTGCGGCGAAGGGCATGCGCGCCGCACAGCCGTGGGGGACAGCCTTGGGACATCCGACCCGGCGGCGGGGGACAGCGTCCCCGCTCTCACATCTGCGGCCGCTGTCCCCATCCCCTGTCCCCCGGAGACGGGGGATATGTGGAGAATAGAGAATGGAAAACTTCATTTTTTTGGATGTAGGAATAGACGAATAAAAAAATATCAATTTTCAACTATCCATTGTCAATTTTCATCACCGGCTTTTGACGTTTTCAACAATGGTCTGCAAGTCGCGGGCAAAGGCGGAGTCGGAAGATTTTTGCTGCTCCACCCGTTCGCAGCCGTGGCTGATGGTTGTGTGGTCGCGTTTGAAAAACTTTCCGATGTCGTGGAGAGAGCGGTCCGTCAGCAGGCGGCAGAGGTACATGGCGGCTTGCCGGGCGGTGACCAGATCGGCCCGCCGGTTTGCGCTGAGGATCAGCGCCGGGTCCAAGGCGTAGTAACCGCAAACTTCTTCTAAAATTAGCTGCGGCGTGGGCGCGAGACCCGGACTCTCTCGCACAATGTCGGAGATCGCGCGTTTCGCGCTCTCAAGATCGAGTGTGCTGTGCATGAGATCCCGGTAGGCCAGCATTTTTTTGACGGTGCCCTCCAATTGGCGCACGTTGGCGGTGATTGTGTTGGCGATGTACTCGGCCACGTCCTCCGACACTGTGAGACCGAGGCGCGCGGCCTTTGCGTTTACGATGGCCATGCGCGTCTCGAAGTCGGGGGGTTGGATGTCGGCGATGAGCCCCCACTCGAAGCGGGAGCGCAGCCTATCTTCCAGCCGGTTCATATCTTTCGGCGGCCGGTCGGAGGTGAGGACGATCTGGTGTCCGGACTCGTACAGGGCATTGAACGTATAGAAAAATTCCTCTTGGGAGAAATCCTTGCCGGCGATGAACTGGATGTCGTCCACAAGCAGGACGTCCAGCTTTCGGTAGGTCTCGTGAAACTCGTAGTTCTTTCCGACTCGGATGGCGGTGACGAGTTCACTTGTGAACTGCTCCCCGGTGACGTAATGAATCGTGAAGGACGGGTAGAGCTGGCTGATGCGGTCCATGACGGCGTACAGCAGGTGCGTCTTGCCGAGGCCGGAACCCCCGTAGATGAACAGGGGGTTGTAGGCCTTGGCCGGCGCGTCCGCGACGGCCTGCGCCGCCGCGTGGGCAAATTTGTTCGAGGACCCGACGACGAAGCGGTCGAAGGTGAAGAGCTGCTGTTCGGAGGTCTCCTCGGAGAGATGCTCCCGCCGCTGGTATTCCTCCAGTTCCTCCTCGGTGAGGATCTCCACCAGCACCGGCCCGCCCTGCAGCCCCTCCAGAATGTCCCGGATACGGTCGAGATAACGGCGCTGGACGATGTCCCGCTTAAAGGCGGGCGGCGTGTAGAGGACAAAGTGTTCCGGCGTACTCTTGAGGATTTGCATGTCCTCGAACCACGTGCGCAGCACGGTCCGGGAATTGTCCCGGGCCAGTTCCGCCAAAATGTGGTTCCAGAGCTCTTCCTGCGTATACATGGAAAAATCCCCTTATACGGCGGGCGTACGCGGGCGGCGTCCCTTTTGGGCGCCGCGGCGGTGTGTCTATGACGGCCCCGCTCCCATTCTATATAGTACCTTGTTGCCGCGAAGCGGCAACAAAAACAAGAATTTGGGTTGTGGGTTGCAGATGCAACCCACGTTATTGTATCGCATTTTTACAGCCGGGTCAAGATTGCAACGCCACCGCCGCACGCCAGTGAAAGCACGCGGGGGATATAAATCCGATGATACTATATCAAAAATTTCCCCCGCTTCGCAAGGGGTGTAGACAAAAAACGTACGGTGTGCCGAAAAAGTAAGTTTTTTCAGGGTCACACAGCCATCCGGTGTGCGGAACAAAAAAGTTGTTGTACTTTCCACGCAAAATCGGTATACTGAAGTGGTGAGCAGCGGATGTCCTAATGTGGGTTGCATCTGCAACCCACAACCCAAATTCTTGTTTTTGTTGCCGCTTCGCGGCAACAAGGTACTAAGAGCACCGGATTCGGACCGGCGCGGCCTGCGCATGGCCTGCCTTCGATTCCAGTTTGTTATAATTGCGCTTATATAAACATTCCGGATACAGACCGCGTGCGTATCCGGGCGAGAGGGAGACGAGACGATGACGGATCCGAAGAGCCCGGCGAGGGCGGAGGCGCCCATGCGCCGGCGCCGGCGGGGGGACCGATACGACGGCCGGCGGCTGCGTTCCATGGACCCGATGAACATCATCATTCCCTATGTGATGCCGACGCGCACCGGCGCCTCCAACAGTTTCCATGGCCGCGCCTTCGTGCGCGAGGCCGAGCGCTACATCCGGCAAAAGCGCGTGGAGGGCCTCAAGGGTTTTGGCATGCTGCATTTTTTTATCAGCCTCTACGTGCGCATCGTCTCGCAGCGCCCCGGCGTCAACCGGTTCATCGCCGGGCAGCGCTTCTTCGCGCGCCACAACATCGAAATCATCCTCACCGTGAAGAAGGAACTGTCCGTCTCCGGGCAGGAGACTGTGGTCAAGATCACCTGTCTGCCCACCGACACCGCGACGGTCATCCACCGCCGGCTCGCCGAGGCGCTGGAGGAGGCCCGTCGCACCGGCGATTCGAACGACATGGACAACATGGCCCGCGTGCTGATGAAGATCCCGGGCTTTGCGCTGAAGTGGCTCGTCTGGCTGCTGAAGAAGCTGGACTACATCGGTCTCATGCCCAAGGCCATCTACCGCGCCAGTCCGTTTCACGGCAGCCTGTTTATCACGGACTTGGGGTCCATCAACCTGCCCCCAGTGCACCACCACCTCTACGACTTCGGCAATTGCCCGCTCTTCCTCGCCTTCGGCCCCAAACAGAAGGATTTCGTGACCGACAAGGACGGGCAGGTGACGATGCGGCGGTTTTTAGATTATACGCTGACCCTCGACGAGCGTATCTGCGACGGATTTTACTTCTCCGCCATCCTGCGCATGGTGGAGGACATTTTCAAGCGGCCCGAGCAGCTCGACGCGCCGCCGGAAACCGTAGCGGAGGACATAGACTGAGCGGCCGCTCACACAGCCGTCACTCAGCACTTAGCACTCAGAACTCAGCACGCGGTCCTCCGTCGCCGCGCGCGGCGACGGAGGACCGCCGGAGGAGGCGCCATGGACAGGGAGAGACTGCTGACATTTCTGCACGAGTACCGGGCGGGCCGCGCGGACGACGCGGAGGCCCTGCGGTTTTTGCGCGATTTCCCGTACGAGGATCTGGACTTTGCCAAACTCGACCACCAGCGGGCGCTGCGGCAGGGCTTTCCCGAGGTCGTCTTCTGCCCCGGTAAGACGCCGGCGCAGATCGAGACAATCTGTGCCCGACTGCTCGCCGCCGGCGGGCCCGGGCTCCTCGCCACGCGGGCCGACGAGGCCGCCGCCGCCGCCGTGGCGCGGGCCGCGCCCGACGCGGTGTATCATGAGGCCGCGCGGCTCGTGACGGTGGTCCGGACGCCGCGGACGCGCCCGGGGCGCGTCGGGGTCGTCTCGGCGGGCACCGCCGACGTCCCCGTGGCCGAGGAGGCCGCCCTCGTCGCGGAGGTACTGGGGTTTCAGACGGACCGGATCTATGACGTCGGCGTGGCGGGGCTGCACCGGCTGCTGGTCCATCTGGACCGGCTGTATGCGGCCGACGTACTGATCGTCGTCGCGGGCATGGAGGGCGCGCTCGCCAGCGTGGTGGGCGGGCTCGTGCCGGGGCCCGTCGTCGCCGTGCCCACCGGCGTGGGGTACGGGGCCTCCTTCGGGGGAGTCACGGCGCTGCTGGCCATGCTGAACTCCTGCGCGGCGGGCCTCGCCGTCGTCAACATCGACAACGGGTTTGGCGCCGCCTGGCTGGCCGCGCGCATCTTGTCAATTGAGAATTGAAAATTGGGGATTATTGGTATTTTGGGAGGGGTATGAGAATGGGCTGCGTACGCGCTGTGATTTGGGCCGCCGGGTCGCCGGCGGCGGGGGCGTCGAAGACCCCTTTGCTGTTGCATGAGATTCTCTTTCGGCCGCTGCTGCGCTGGATCTCCGAGGCGCTGCACGCCGCCGGGGTCCGCACGTTCTGCGTAGTGCGCGCCGGCGACGTGTGGGACGACCGGCTGCGCGCCTGTCTCCCGGCCCAGGCCGGCGGCGCCGTGCTGCTGGACGCGGGATCCGAAACGCTGCGGCAGGATCTGCTGACGTTTGCCTTCGGCGACGGCGACACCGTCGCCGTCATGCGCCCGCTGCTCACGACGGCCCATGCCGTCGAGGCGATGGCGGCCGCCCACACGGGGGGCGGGCAGCTGCTGACCGAGCTGCTGACCGACGACGAACACCGCACCGGGCTCTACTGTTTCGCGGGGGCGGCGGCCGGGCGGCTGTTCGCATTTTTAGACGACCGCTTCGACTTCACGCTGGCCTGCCTCGCCATGCGGGAGCGGGGACTGCCGCTGGGGGAATTCTTCGTTTCCGACGGCGCGGGCGGCGCGGTGTGCGTGACGACGCCGCCGGAACTGGACGCGGCGCGCCGGGCGATGCAGCGCGCCGTCGCGTCGCGTCACATGCGCGGCGGCGTGACGATCTTGGACCCGGACCACACCTATATCGACGCCGACACCGTCATCGGGCGCGACACGACGATCCTGCCCGGCGTGATCCTGCGCGACGGCTGTGAGATTGGCGAGGACTGTGAAATCGGCCCGCACACGTTGCTGCGGGCGAGCGCGGTGGGCGATGGGTGCGCCGTCGTCGCCTCCCATGTGCACGAGAGCCGGCTTGGCCGCGGCGTGCGCGTGGGGCCGTTTGCCTATCTCCGCCCCGGCAGCGTCGTGGAGGACGGCGGCAAGGTGGGGGACTTTGTCGAACTCAAAAACGCCCATGTGGGGGCGGGCAGCAAGATCCCGCACCTGAGCTACATCGGCGACGCGGACGTCGGCGCAGGCGTCAACATCGGCTGTGGGTCCATCACGGTGAACTACGACGGACGGGTGAAGCGCCGGACCGTCGTGGAGGACGGCGCGTTCATCGGCTGCAACACAAACCTGGTGGCGCCCGTCACGGTGGGACAGGGCGCCTATACGGCGGCCGGCTCGACCGTCACGGACGCGGTGCCCCCCGGGGCGCTGGCCATCGCCCGCGCCCGGCAGGAGAATCTGGCGGGATGGGTCGCCCGCCGCCGCCCGCCCCGGGAGGAGACATAAGCCCGATGTTTTTGAGACGAAAGACGGGGGCCGGCCCGGCCGACTGGGTGATCGCGGGGCTGGGCAATCCGGGCGCGCGGTATGAGCGCACGCGGCACAACGTCGGCTTTTGGGCGCTGGACGCGCTGTCGAAGATGTGGGGCATCCCCGTCAAAAAGACCGGGTTTCACGCCCTCTACGGGCTCGGCGCCGCCGGGGAGACCCGGGTGCTGCTGATCAAGCCGCAGACATTCATGAACCGGAGCGGCGAGGCGCTGCGAGACTGCCTGGCCTACTACAAGCTGCCGCCGACCCGCCTCGTCGTGGTCTATGACGACGTCTCTCTCCCGCCCGGGCGCATCCGCGTGCGCGGACAGGGGAGCGACGGCGGGCACAACGGGCTGAAAAGCATCCTCTACCACTGCCGCAGTGACGCTTTTCCCCGCGTGAAGATCGGCGTCGGCGCCCCGCCCCGGCCCGATTTCGACCTGGCGGACTGGGTGCTCGGCGGATTTGCCGAGGCGGATCTCCCCGTCGTCGGGGAGGCCGTTGCCCGTGCCTGCGCCGCCGTGGCGGAGATCCTCCGCGGCGGCACGGAGAGCGCGATGAACCGCTACAACGCCGCCGAGCCGACAGCCGGCCAAGGGGCGGCGCAAAAGAACAGATGAGGAGACAGTCATGCTGAGCCTGTGCCGGGCGCTCGCCGAGCTCCCGGAGATGACAAAGCTGAGAGCGCACATCGACGGAGGGGGGGGACCCGCCGCGGTGGGCGGGCTTTCGCCTGCCCACAAGGCGCACCTAATCGGCGCGCTGCGCCTGACCACCGGCCGGCCGGCCGTGGTGCTCTGCCACGACGAGGCGGAGGCGCTGCGCTGCGCGGCCGACTTGGGGGCCTGGACCGGGGTGCGCGCCGCGGTATTTCCGGTGCGCGAGTGGAATCTCTACCGCGTGGAAGCGGTGTCCCGCGAGTGGGAACAGGCGCGCCTCCACGTGCTGGCCGGCCTGCAGGGCGGCCAGATCGATCTGGTCTGCGCGCCGGCGGACGCCTTTCTCCAGCGCACATTGCCTCCGTCCGCGCTGTCGTCCGCGGTGCTTACGCTCCGGGTGGGGCAGACGCTCCCCCGGGAGGCGCTGCTGACCGCGCTGGAGAGGGGAGGCTACCGGCTGAGCGAGCAGGTGGAGGGCGTGGGACAGTACGCGCGCCGGGGCGGGCTTCTGGACTTTTACGCCCCGGGGCAGACGCACCCCGTGCGCGTGGACTTCTTCGACGAGGAGATCGACGCGCTGGGCGCCGTCGATCCCGACACCCAGCGCCGCACCGGGACGCTCACGAGCGCACGGCTGCTGCCGGTGTGCGAAGCGCTGCCGCAGGCCGCGCCGGGCGGCTGCCAGGGCCTGCTGGCGGCGATGGAGGCGCTGGCAGCGGCGGCGGAACGGGGGCAGGCGGGGCAGACGGCGGACACCGGACTGGCCGCGCGCATCCGCGCGGACGCGGAGCGGCTGCGGGAGACGGGCGCACTGCCGGAGGCAGACCGCTACTGGGGTCTCCTCTACCCGGAGATGACCACGGCTTTTGACTTTTTGCCCCCGGACACCCTGCTGTTTATCGGCGAGCAGGTCCGGTTGCGCGAGCGGCTGCGGGCCTATGCCTTCCGGGAGGCCCAGGACATCGAGACGCTGCTGGCCGGGGGCATGCTGGCGCCCTCTCAGACGGCGCTCTCGCTGGACGAGGAGGGCTTCTGGCGGCGCAGCGCCGCCTTCGACACGGTCTTTTTGGACGCGCTGTCTCCCGCCCCCGGGGCCTTTGCCCGCGCGCCGAAGGCCGTGTGGCAGGTCCCCGCCAAGCAGCTCCCGGCTTACGGCGGCAGCCTGGATGTGGCGGCGGCCGACATCGAGCGCTGCCGTAGCGAGGGGTTTGCGGTCGCCGTGATCTGCGCGGCCGAACGGCAGGCGGCCCGGCTGGGGGAGATCCTCGACAATAGGGGCCTGACCGCCGCGCTGGACTTCACGCCGGCGGCCCGGCCCGCGCCGGGGCAGATTGTCCTCACGGTGGGGACGCTCTCCGCCGGGCTCGAATACCCGACGCTGAAACTGTGTATCATCACGGAGGGGCAGCTCCTGTCCGCGCCGCGCCGCCGCGCGCGGAGCCGGACGAAGGACGCGCGCGCGCGCCTCTCCTCTTATGCGGATCTCGTGCCGGGGGACTTTGTCGTGCATGAGCACCACGGCATCGGGAAGTTCACGGGCATCGTCAAGATGCCGGTGGACGGCGTGGAGCGAGACTACATCCACATCGCCTATGCCGGCGCGGACGGGCTGTATGTGCCTGTCACCCAGCTCCACCTCGTCTCGAAATACATCGGGGCGGGGGAGGAGACCGCGGTGCGGCTGAGCAAGCTGGGCGGCGGCGAGTGGCACCGCGCCAAACTGCGGGCCAAGACGGCCGCCAAGGACTTGGCGCAAGATCTCATCGCGCTCTACGCGGCCCGCAAGCGGCAGCCCGGGTTCGCATTCCCGCCCGACAGCGACTGGCAGGCCCAGTTTGAGACGTCGTTTGAATACGTGGAGACGGAGGACCAGCTGCGCTGCACTGCGGAGATCAAGTCCGACATGCAGACCGCCTGGCCGATGGACCGGCTGCTGTGCGGCGACGTGGGGTTCGGCAAGACGGAGGTCGCGCTGCGCGCCGTGATGAAGTGCGTGCTCGGCGGCAAACAGGCGGCCATGCTGGTGCCGACCACCGTGCTGGCGCAGCAGCATCACGCGACGGCCCTGCGCCGTTTCGGCAGCTATCCGGTCCGCATTGCCCTGTGCAGCCGGTTTGTCCCGGCGGCCAAACAGCGCGAGACGATGAAGAAGCTGGCGGCCGGGGAGGTGGACTTCATCATCGGCACCCACAAGCTCCTGCAAAAGTCCGTCGTCTTCGGCAATCTGGGGCTTTTGATCGTCGACGAGGAGCAGCGTTTTGGCGTCACACACAAGGAACGCCTCAAGGAGATGGCGCGGCAGGTGGACGTGCTGACGCTGACGGCCACGCCGATTCCGCGCACGCTCAACATGGCGCTCTCGGGCATCCGCGACATGTCGACGATTGAGGAGCCGCCCCGCGACCGCTATCCGGTGCAGACCTATGTGATGGAGCACGACGACGTGATTGTGGCCGACGCGCTGCGGCGCGAGGTGCAGCGGGGCGGCCAGGCCTACTACCTCCACAACCGGGTGGAGAGCATCGAGCGGGCGGCCGCCCGGCTGGCGGCGCTGCTGCCCGGGGCGACGGTGGCGGCGGCCCACGGGCAGATGAGCGAGGAGAGACTCTCCGAGATCATGAACCGCATGGCCGACGGGGAGATCCAGGTGCTCGTGTGCACGACGATCATTGAGACGGGCATCGACATCCCGAATGTCAATACGCTGGTGATCGAGGACGCCGACAAGCTGGGACTGGCGCAGCTCCACCAGATCCGGGGCCGGGTGGGGCGCAGCCCCCGCCACGCGTTCGCCTATCTCACCTATCGGCGCGGGCGGATCCTCAGCGAGGTGGCGACGAAGCGTCTGACGGCCATCCGGGAGTTCGCCGAGTTCGGCTCCGGCTTTAAGATAGCGATGCGCGACCTGGAGATCCGGGGCGCGGGCAATGTGCTCGGCTCCGAGCAGCACGGGCACATGATGAACGTGGGCTACGACATGTACCTAAAGCTGCTTGAGGAGGCCGTACTCGAGGCGCGCGGGGAGGAGGCGCCGGCCGTGACCGACTGCACGGCCGATCTGGCGGTGCCGGCCGGCATTCCGGAGAGCTATGTCTCGTCGCCGGGCCAGCGCATGGACCTCTACCGCCGCATCGCGGCCGTGCGGGACGAAGAGGACGCCTCCGATCTGCTCGACGAGATGCTTGACCGCTTCGGCGACGCGCCGGAGAGCGCGCAGGCGCTCCTCCAAATCGCGCTGCTGCGGGCCGAGGCCGCGCGCGCCGGGATCTTGGAGATCAGCCAGAAGGGGGAACGGCTGCTGTGCCGGATGGCCGCGCCGGACCTGCGGCGGGTGGCGCACCTCTGCGCCGTGCCGGACTACCGGGGCCGCGTGCTCTTCGGCGCCGGAGACAGCCCGCACCTCTCGCTCCGCCTGCGCGCGCCGCACGCCGCGCTGGCGGAGGCCCGGGCCTTTGTCACGGCCTACCGCACCGCCGAGGACACGCCCTGAG
Source organism: Oscillospiraceae bacterium (assembly GCA_031265355.1). Classification (NCBI taxonomy): domain Bacteria; kingdom Bacillati; phylum Bacillota; class Clostridia; order Eubacteriales; family Oscillospiraceae; species Oscillospiraceae bacterium. Next base: position 24,899 of record JAISCT010000020.1, read on the forward strand.
AGACGGCCAAACAACAACTTGTGAAGGCCGGCTTGTCTTTTCGCCGCGCCAAAAGCGATCAGAGCGACCAAAAAAGACAAATCCCTCGACGTCCTTTGCGCGACGGCGCGTGGGACAGGCGGTAGAATGGAAGCAGAGCAGATGAAACGGGCGGAGAGGACAAACGCCGCCGCCGGGAGGGGAAACATATGGCGCCGCGCACACAGCACGCCGGGCTCTTAGAGAGCCGGCGCGTCGCGTATCTGAAGATTTCCGCCATCGCGCCGAACCCGGCCCAGCCGCGGCGGTGGTTCGACGGAGAGGGTCTGCGCGAGCTCGCAGACAGCATTGCCCAGTACGGGGTTCTCCAACCCCTCACGGTGCGCCGCGTCGCCGGCGGGTATGAGTTGGTGGCGGGGGAGCGGCGGCTGCGCGCGGCGGAAATGGCGGGGCTCACGCAGGTGCCCTGTCTGGTGGTGGGGGTGAACGCCGAGGAGTCCGCGCTCCTTGCCCTGGTTGAGAATCTCCAGCGGCGGGACCTGGATTTTCTTGAGGAGGCGGAGGGCATCGAACGCTTGATCCGAGTCTACGGGCTGTCTCAGGAGGAGGCGGCCCGCCGGCTGGGGAAATCCCCGTCGGCGGTGTCGAACAAACTGCGGCTGCTGCGGCATCCGCCGGAGGTGCGCGCGCTGCTGCGCAAGTATGCGCTGACGGAGCGGCACGCGCGGGTCCTGCTCCGCCTGGAAAGCACCGCCGACCGCATGCGGGCCATCGAGCGCATTGCCCGGCTGAAGATGAATGTGGCGCAGGCGGAGCGCTATGTGGAGGGGCTGTTGGAGGCCCGCCCGGCCGCGCCCGCGCCGGAGAGCCGGCCCCGCCCGCTGTATGTCTTCAAGGACATCCGGTTGTTTTTAAACACGCTACGCCGCGCGGCCGACACCATGCGCCGCGCCGGCGTCGCCACCGACATCGACAGCCGCGAACTCGAGGACGCCCTGCTCCTCACAATCCGCATCGCACGAAAACCCTGACACGTTACACGGATCCCGTGACACACCTATTTTCCAAAAAATGCTGTACCTGTAGCTTTTGCCAGCGCTCTTGTGCCGCTGTGCGTAAGCGTTGGTAGAAAGTTTCGCGGAAATTATAGCTTGTTTTCCAGCCAATCCATCGGCTCCAGCAGCTACTGGCGCAACTTCTCCGCGGCATAGGTCGGCCCCGCTGCCTGCGTGGTCAGCGACAGCACCGCCGCTACGCCCGTCACCATACCCGCGCCATGGATGTCCTCGCCGCTTTCAAGGAAATTTGAGAGGATGTTTTTTGGGTAGACATAAATCACAAAGTAATTTTCCATCAACATGGGTTCCGTAAGATAACTCCGTTATGGGATTTTCTTTATTGCAATCTGTAGTCCAAACTCCACAATTGTTACATTTGCCCATGTTGTCCTTGGTGGTATCTAAAAGTTCTGGAGTTGATGAAAGCCACTCAAAGGAAACTCCCTCTATACAAAGAGTTGTTTCTATGAGGCTTTCAATATGCCGGAGTTCATCTTCAGTTATTTCCCGATATTTTTCATCAATCTCGACTATATGCGCGGTTCTGCAAAGAAGAATTTTTGCCATTGTGCCCTCCTGATTCTACAAATTGACTGCCCCTTTGATTGCAATATTATTTGATAAGTCAGCGACTTGATGAATTGCTCCACTTCCCAAAATAAGATTTAACATCAAAAATTTTGCCCGTTTTCGTATGTTGGAAGTAATGAATTGACACTTTACTTCCATCCACATATCCATCTTGATAAATCTTTTTCCACTCGCCTGGTTCAATTTTTCTTAGATTTTCAAGCAGTTCAGAATTATTAATAGTTATCTTTTTCAGTCCATTTCGAGCGCTTTCAAATCCGTTTGGATAACTTGCTGCTTTTCTTATAGAAGTGAAAACATTCTCGATTTGCTTCCCTGCTCCAGCTATGTTATCCGCATTTTTTCCAACACCTTTTACAAGAGTACCAACTTCATCGGCGTTTTTCAGAACCCCGACCAAGGGAAGCAATCCAATTGCGTCTAACCCAAACTGTCCAGCATGACCCCATGACCACTCCCAATTTGTAAGATCATACCAAACGTCTCTTACGTCACCAACTATGTCGACACCGGTGAAACCTAACCCGGCGTAGCCGGAACCAAAAAGATGTGATATACTGTCAGTAGCAAGGGAAAAGTGGATAAGTGAGGATGAGGGAACATGTTGAACTTGACCGAACGATACGCTTCAAAGATT
>JAISCT010000021.1 GCA_031265355.1 Oscillospiraceae bacterium
CGAGGAGCGGACGATGCGCGACTCGCAATGGGAAACGTGGATAAGCGACATTGACCTGACGCCGGAGCAAAAACGCAAGCTGGAGGCCAAGCGCGGTGCGTCCGAGTAGCGGCGACAGCTTGGGCGCAATTTGTGAGGACAATCTAAATCGGGCTGAAAGGCCAAACACAAAAACCGCGGAGTCTTTGAGATGCAAAGGCTCCGCGGTTTTTTTGCGTTCACGTTGCCCCCGAAAAGGATATACACACAGCCGAGATAAAACAACCTTGGTGCCGCGGGTGCTTTTTTGTGCAGAGGAGGCGGCCGCCGGCGGAGCCGGTTGTGCAGATGGGACGGCGAAAACCTTCCTCTGACGGCCATGACCTCGCTGGACGGGTACGCGGCGGCGCTGGGTTCGGGCGACGGCGCGTTGTGGGCGGGCGAAGTCTATCAGGGCGGCCATGTTGTGAGTGGCATTGCCGCGCTCAAACGGCTAGCCGGGGTATGAATAGACCTGTAAAAAGGGATCGAAACTAACGCAAATCGCGGGTTTCGCTGCTGTCGTCTATACCCCGTAAACGTCAACGTGCGTCCCTGTTCGGGACAACAGCAGTTTCAGGCGGTCACCGTCAATCAGGTATACCAGTACCCAGTCGTCGGCGATATGACAGCTCCTATAACCGCGCCAATTCCCTTTGAGCAGGTGGTCGCGATGGCGAGGTTCGAGCGGAGTTTGATTCAGGAGGCATACAATAACGGCGTCGAGCTTCGCTATGTCATAACCCCGTCGTACCAGCAAGCCATAATCTCGCTTGAACTGATTCGACAATTCAGGATTAAGCATCCAACCACTCCTTTGCCTGTTCCCAAGTTTCAAAGGCGCGGTAAGCATCGGCGGCGGGCGGTGTGCCAAGGGGTTCGGCGATGATCTCATCGATGGGAAGCCGTCGCTGGATCACCGACTGCGTAAGGAACAAGTTCACCGCCGATGAGAGCGACAAACCCATACTCCTATAGAGCTCATCGGCTTCCTTGCGAATGTGGGCATCAATGCGGATGTTGTACGTCGTGTTCGCAGACATTTCAACCACCTCAGCACTAGCATACCGCATATTCACCGCAATGTCAACAAACGTTTTGAGGATAAGGCGTTCACTTGGACAGCGGATTACGCGTCGATTTGCTCTCGAAAGATAAGAAACCTAGCAGACATCAAATGGTCGGGCAAGGGGCTTTCTTATGAATTTAGGGGCACAATTGCTGTTTTTGCGCTGTCGACTTGTGGAAAAGTGTTTGATGTGTTGTAATAATACCGCATTTCATTTCTAAGCGCAGGAAGTGCTGAAAGGGCTGCGGCCCAATGGGTTTCGCGCGGGAGGGAGACTTCCGGAAGCGGAGCGGGCGCTTTTGTGTGCAGAGGAGGCGGCCGCCGGCGGGGCCGTTTGTGCAGACGGTCTTGCCCCGGGGTTCCCGTCCGCCGCGGACAGAACGAAGCGTGACCGGGCGGTCACACTGCGGCGTAAATACAAATTTTTAAGGAGGAAAAGGGACCAATGAAAGCGAGTATGAACACAAGTGGGGAAAAATGGCGCCTTGTCGGCGTTGCCGCCATCCTGATGGCGATCTGCCTGACAATTGTGATGATCCCCGTCGCCTCGTCCGCGGAAAACTACGGGCCCAGCGCCCCCGGCGAAGAGAAGGGCTTGATGGTCGGCGCCGGTATCCGGGACATCACTCCGACGTCCGATATGTACCCCATGACATGGGGAAACGGCGCCAGGGGCTTTGTCTTTATCGGCGCGAAAGAAAGGGTCTATGTGCGCGTCATCGCGGTGAGCAACGACGGCAAAGAGGGAAAACGCGATCCTGAGAAAATATCTCTCATCGTCAGCTTCGAGACCGGCAAAGGTCCTTACCCGCCGGATATGATCCCCCTGCTCAGCCACGAAACAGGCGTGCCGGAGACAAATATCTTCTGGTCCACGACTCACGTCCACTCTGTTCCCGAGATCACGTCCGCAACCTGGGCGAACGCCTTAAACAATGAGATTTTAGACACATCCACCTTGTCGCAGATAGACGCCAGGAACAAAGCCAGGTGGGGCGTTATGCTGCAGAAGCAGCTTGTGGAAGCCGCACGGGACGCCGTCGCCGGCCTGGTCGAGGCAGAAGTTGGCATCGGCTATACGGACAGCCACATTAACGTCAACCGCGACACCAAGTACGAGACGCTCGAAGAGGCCGCCCAAAAAACAAGAGAGGGCTATAACGGCCAGGGTTTCTCGGACAAGACATTGACAGTCGTCGAGTTCCGCGAAAGAGCCGGGGACAAGAAACCCATCGCTTTTATCGCCCACTATGCCATGCACAATGTGTTGCTATATGCCAATGACTACTTCAATCCCGTTTTTAACGACGTCCATGGCGTCCGGGTGGCCGGACAGAAGGACGTGGAGAAAGGGACATACGTCAAAGACGACGTGGATAACACGAAGCTGAGCACAAAGCTTGAACTGAACGTGGCGTATAGCCGCACCTACGAAAAGAATACGCCGGACATGTTTGGCAATCCGGGCACGAAAGAAACCGCCGCCAACGCCGCCATCCACCCCGATATCGGCGGTTTGGTCTCCCAGTACATCGAGAAGGAATACGACGGCGCTGTGGCGCTTTGGATGAGCGGCGCCGCCGGCGACCAGAACCCCCTCTTCCGGAACACAATGAACTTTGAAAGCCCGTACAACGGGGCGGTGCTTGAGATCCCCGTTGAAGGCGGTAAAATCGAACCGGCTGAATACTATGCCGCCATCCAGTACGCGGACGTGCTGCGGGCGGTCGCGGACATCGGCGCGAAGGATAATTTTTCCAGCAATGCGCCGATCGGGTTCGCATGGGGGTCAGATTCGGTTGATAAAATCGAGGGCGTAAGCGGAACCGTGCCCATCTTCCTGACCGTCATGCGCCTGGGCGACATCACCTTCGCCGGGACTCCATGTGAATTGTATAACGCCATCGGCGTTGCGATGCGGGACAATTCGACATTGAACCCATGGGTCCCCCATGGGAATACGCTGGTCGTGAACCACTGTTGGACCAAAGCCGAGGAGAGCAGTTACCGGGGGTACTACCCCGACGACGCTGCCATCGGGAACGACAGCTATCAATGGGGCAACAGCGTGAAATATCCGGCGGGCGCGATCAACGGCGCGATGATCGATCTGCTGGAAAGCTTGTACGCCAAAGCGGATCCAAGCAATGCGGCGGCATCCGAGGCGCAGGCATACAAAGGATAAGGAGGAATGGTTAGCATGAAGCGTATTTGGAAAAACAAAATGCCTGTTGCAAGGCTTCTCGTCGTCGTATTGGCGGCTTGCATGATGATAGGATACATCCCCGCCGCGGCGGAAACGCAGGCGAATCCGGGGCAAGAAAAATCAACGGTCTTGAAGGTCGGCGCAGGCATGAAGGACATCACCCCGACGGCCGACATGTACCCGATCACATGGGGCGGCGTCGGCGGCAGGGGCTATGCCTTCATCGGCGCGGCGGAACGCATCTACGTCCGCGTCATCGCGATGCAAAACGACGACGGTCCCATATATCTGATGGTGAGCTTCGATACCGGCAAAGGCCCCTATGTGCCGGACATGATGGATGCGGTCGCCGCCGAGACAGGCGTGGCGGTGGAGCATATCTTCTGGTCCACCACCCACACCCATTCCGTACCGGAAAACAAAGCGGAGAACTGGTCGAACAGCCTGGCGCTGACGATCCGGGAAGATACCGTCGCGAACAATTTGGGAGATCGTTCCAATCAAAACAATTCCCGATGGGCAAAGCTTTGCCAGAAGCAACTGGTAGGGGCCGCCAGAGATGCCATCGCCGGCATGGCCGAAGCGGAAGTGGGCATGGCCGTTACGCAGAGCAATATTAACGTCAACCGCGACACGAAATTTACAACCCTTGCCGGGACGAACTCCGAGACGGCGGAGGGCTTCAACGGCCAGGGACCTTCGGACAAGACACTGACAACCCTGGAATTCCGGAGCAAAGACACAAAAGAACCCATAGCCTTTATTGTCCACTATGCCATGCACAACGTGCTTCTGTACGCCAATGATTACTTCAATCCCGGATACGAGGGCATCAACTACACGGTGAACGCTGCGCCCATCACAAGGGGCGACTACGGCCATGACGACGTGGACGATATCGTGCCGGGCAGCCCGGCCGAGTTGAACGTGGCGTATTGCGAAACCTACGAATACGTCGAGAACGCGACGGTCGCGGACGGCGGGATCGTCGTTGGCAACGCCGCCGTGCATCCCGACATCGGGGGCCAGGTGTCCCAGTACGTGGAGTACAATCATCCGGGCGCGGTGGCGTTATGGTTAAGCGGCGCCGCCGGCGACCAGAACCCTGTCCTTCGCAACTGTATGAACTATCCCGCTCCGTACGACATGGAAGTCGGCTTGAAGGCTTTCAAAGCCGGCGCGCCCGTCGAACTCACGATGAAGGGCGGCTTGCTCCAGGCGTGTACATACTACGCCTCTATCCAATACGTGGATGTAAAGCGGGCGCTTACATCCATCGAGGAGTACCAGTCAGGCATGCCTATAAGCCGCGCGTATGGCACGACCGACGTTCCCAACAAAGACGGCGCGACGAGCACAGTGATGTACTTGACGGTACTGCGCCTGGGGGACATCACCTTCGCGGGCAGTCCCGGCGAGCTGTACAACGGCATCGGTGTCGCCATGCGGGACAACGCAAAAGCTCCGAATGTCCTGGTGGTGAACCACTGCTGGCCGTACGAGACGAACAGCGGTCAGAGCTACTTCCCCGACGACGTCGCCCAAAACAACAACAGCTATCGAAAGGCCAACTATCAGATTGGCGTCATCAATGACTACATGACGGCGCTGGTTGACCAACTGTACCAAGAGGCCGGGCCTACAGGGCCGTATGCGCTCACCGATGTCTCCAACGGGCAGCAATTCGGCGCGCGGTACGACGACCCCGGGGCGGAGATCACGGAGGGCGCTGTCCTGCTCATCGCCCAGTACAACGCTGCCGGCAGGCTGATCCGTGTGGACAGTGCCGGCGTTGCCAAGGGCGTGCCGCAAACGCGCTACGCGGACAAAGAAAACGCCTGCAAAACGGCGAAAGCGTTCATTTGGAACGGCGACACATCGCCGCTGGAAGAGGCGCTTACCCTGACGCTGCGCTATGATATGGTCGAAGGAGTGACGGTGGAGCGCGATCCCGACGGTCCCACCGGCTACAAGGCGACATTTGTGTACAAGAACGCGACGGCGCAAAACGTAAGGTTCTTTGGCGACTGCATGTGGTTTGCCAAAGAGGACTACGAGCCGGCATCCTCCTATGCGGCGGGAACAGACGGAAACACATACTTCGGCGAAATGTTTACCCCGTATCAGTGGGAGAAGGGCATGTTCCCCATGCATGTCCAAGCCAATAACAACAACAGGTACAACAACACAAAATATTACACCGAGATGACCAAAGACGATGCGTATTGGACGGTGTCAATCCCGCTGCCCAGCGGCGCGTTCAAGTACTGCTACTATGTAGACAGCACGCTTACGACCAACGCCGGCAGCGTGACGTACATCAACACCAATACGGGGACCAAGGTCTTGGATCCGGCGAATCTGCCGTTGCAAAACCCCATCTCAGGCAACTACGCCAACTTCAGCACGGTTTACGTACCGTTCGATCCGGACAAGCAGGACGACGACCGCTCCATCGAACTGCCCATAGACGACCCCGCGAAGCAGGGCACGGTTGTGTTTGAGCGCATAACAGGGGTGACGACGGCCGGTTCGAACCCCAATGTGGATATCGGCGTGTATCTGCCGCCGGCGTATGACGACAGCGGCGCGACCACCTACAAAGTGTTCTATCTCAGCCATGGCGGCGGCGGCCACGAGCGCGACTGGACCCATGACGGCGTCATGCCCAACATCATGGATCATATGATTGCCGAGGGCAGGATAGATCCAAAGACCCTCGTGGTCGCGGTCAACTTTGGCAGCACCGGCACAGGCGGCAATACCGCTTTGGTGATGGAACAGGTACAGAGGGACTATGTCATCCCGCTGCTGGAAAGCAAGTACCACGCCTCCACCGAGGTCAAGGACCGCGCCTATGCCGGACTGTCGCGCGGCGGCCGAATCGCGGCGGACATGATGGTGGACGCGGGGAAGGATCCGAGTCTCCCGCAATACGGAACATGGGGCGTCTGGGCGCCGCAGGACGTGCCCACCGACAACACGGAATTCCCCGTGGGTGCGGCGGACAAGCCCATAGACGTGATCCGCACGCTGAGCGCCGGCGCCGTCGCGGAGCTAAACAAGGTCAACATCATCATAGATTCCGGCGCACAGGACAAACGGCACGTCATCACGTCCGAAGCGCTGATCCAAGCGTTGGGGGAGAAGGGCGTCGAAACCGTCCGAGGGCTCTACCCCAACGGCGGCCACGACTGGATGTGCTGGCCGAAAAACCTTGTGTTCTTTTTGGATCGGCTGTGGGAAGGCAAAGTCTATAAGTCTATTTAATGCCTTGTGAAAAAATGGTTGTGGCGGTATAATAATGCCGCATTTTCAAGTAAAGAGGAGGAGGAGGTTATGCAAGCAAAAGAAGGCGCGTCTCGATACGTGTCCAAACGCGCCCTTGCGCTGCTGCTTGTCAGCGTCATGTGCTTGTCCGCAGGGCCCGCGATCCCAGGCCCTGCGGCTGCCGCGGCCCCCGAGGAGGCGGCCATAGCGGCTGCCAATCAGGCGCCCGGCACGTTTGAGACGGTGGCGGATGTCGGCGTGGACGGCAGCCGTACCTATCTGTATACCCCGAGTGCGCTCAACGACCCCACCCCGATGATGACGCCTGTCATTTTTGTATATCCAAACACGCGGCCCGCCGACGAGGCGGCGGCGGAGGCGCTGCTGTCGAACTTGGGGCTGATTGAATTCGCGGAGGCGGAACACGCCGCGATCCTCTTGGCCACGCCCGCAGGAACGGATTGGGGCGATGCGGATATTGCCGTATACAATACCCTGTTGAGAGGCATTTGGTACAACAATAGCACCAGCGGCAGCATCAAAAAACTCACATTCTTCAACTTGATTTACGCCATAGGCGAAGGCAGCGGAGCGACGTTCATCCACAACAAGCTGTCTCAGAACGCCAACCGCGTCGCCGGCGTGGCGACGTTTGGCGGCGACGGCTCCGCGATGCCGGCCTCCGGCGTGCCGCTGCCCGCGTACATCGCCGGCGCCGCCGCCGCCGTCAACTACTATAAAAGCGTCAATCAAACCAATCGGACCAAGACGGTATCCGGCAAGATCGTATACTACAACGGGACCAACGACAGGCAGCAAGTGATGGTCAATCCGGCCGCCCTGACGGCTTTTGATAAGGACGCCATTCGGGACGCCTGGGACAGCATGCTCCGCTACACCACCCGGGCCCCGCTGACGACGCGCGCGTATGACGATGTGGACACGCCGGAGGTCTTTGCGCTCATGCCCCGGCCAAACCCGGCGGAACTCGGCCTCGTGGTGCGGGTGAAGAATGAGGCCGCAAACAACCGCTGGTATGAGTGGATCCCCCAGGAGGCCCTGGAGGCGAGCAGCACGGAGAAATTCCCGCTGGTGCTGGTGCTGCACGGCGGCGGCGACCATGAAGTCTTTGAGGCGGAGAGCAACGGCTGGGTCGCGCTGGCCGGCCGGGAGCGTTTCATTGTCGCGTCGCCCAAGACGACCACGAAGGACTTGAACCTGGCCTTGGCCGCCGAGATGATCGCAAATTACCCCGTGGATCCGTCCCGGGTCTATGTCACCGGATTTTCAGCGGGCAGCAGCGCGATCAGCAATACGCTGGTGGACGACGCCGCGATCCAAACCTTCGCGGCTGCTGTGCCCTTCTCCTTCGGGTACAACAGCTTCAAGTACAATCCGGACACGACGACCGCCCGGATCCCCTTCATGTATCACACGATGGAACACGACATCAATACGGCGAGACCGGTGACAGTGGGCGAGGTGCAAACATATCTGATGACTGTGCCCAACAACTTTATCACCATCACAAGCGCCTTTGCCATGAACAACATCGCGCTGCCCGCCGGATTCGACGGGACAACCGAGACAGCACTTCCCGACAGCAACCCGGACAGCCCGAAGTATGCGCGCAGCAGCACAAACACATTCTATCGGTTCGAAGCATATCCGAACGCCGTGCGCACCCTGACCACGCCGTACGGCATCACGGGGCAATCCACAGACTTTTACAATGCCGACGGGGTGAACATGATCCGACTGTCGTATTGGGAAAACATGGATCACGATCACTTCACACCCAACGCGCAAATCGCCTGGGATTTCATGCGCCAGTTTGCCCGCGACCCGGAGACAAAGGAGATTGTCATGCCCGAAGGAGTGACGGTGGAGCGCGATCCCGACGGTCCCACCGGCTACAAGGCGACGTTTGTGTATGAGGCGGATCCGGGTGTCAATGCCGTACAGGTGGGCAGCCGGCAGTTTGGTTTCTTTGAAGAAACCCCGACCATGATCCAAGGCAAACTGTACTACCCGGAGGCGTGGCGGCCGGGCTTGTATTCTGGCGGCCAAGCATACATAGATATGGCAGAAACGGAGTCGGGCAGCCATGTTTGGACGGCCACGATACCGCTGCCTAGCGGCGCATACCTGTATACGTATCGGACCAGTACCAATGACGGGGCAAACTGGGGGAGCACATTCACGGATCCTGCCAATCCACCGAGGCAGAACGATAAGACGGGAGCGAAAGGTGCTAACAGCATCTTGTTTATGCCGTATGATCCTATGAAACAAGCAAAGGCTCCGGGTTCCGACTATGACCATGACCGATCCTATGTCATGCCCCGGACAGACGGCAAAAAGGGGACAATCGAATATCTGAAACTGGACGGCTTGTCCGCAGAGCAAGACATTGATAAAGGCGTTGCGGTCTATTTACCCTACGGCTACGACGCCAACAGGACGGAGCCGTATAAGACCATCTACATGGCGCATGGCAACAACATGAACGAAATGGAGTGGATGAATGACGGCGTCGTTCCCGAGATCATGGACAACCTGATAGCGGAGGGCAAGACGGAATCTGCCATCGTGGTAGCTGTGAACAACAGGGCGTATTACAAATTCAATCGCGCCGACGGATTTTACGCCGATCAGACCGACTGGGACGTTGTGAATCACAACCTGTTGCAGGTCGTCGTCCCCGCGATTGAAGAAAAGTACAATGTTTCAAAAAACCCCGGGGACCGCGCGTTCGGCGGTGAGTCGATGGGCGGCCAGAACGCAGCCAATATTTTCCTGAAGCACACGGGTTCGTTTGGTTACTACGCCGTGCTGAGCGGCAGCTATCTGTTGGATCCAGATTGGGATTTGTACGACATCGATGCGCTGAACAAACCGCTTGTCATGTCCGGCGCGGGTCTGTGGGACACCAACCGCTTCTCCCCAGATCCGGTCAGGAACCCCACCGACGTTGACAATTCCAGCCGTAGCAACGAAGCGTTTGAAGCCCGAATGGACAAATCCGGCCTCTATTATGTGGGTCCGAACTGTGTGCCTGGCGCACACGCCTTCGAGACATGGCACCAAATCTTCGCGACATTCGTTGACGATTATCTTTGGACAAAACGCCCGGACGATATCAAGATCGTGAAATACGATAGCCAGGACGCCAAGTTTGCGGCAAACCCCACATCCATGGCCGTTTTAGCCGGAGCCGGGAATGTGGGCGCACTGCCGAGGGATCCGGTAAAAGATGATTATATATTCATCGGATGGAACACAAAAGAGGACGGAACCGGTACAGCGTTTACCGCTCAAACGTCAGTCACGACGGATATCACCGTTTATGCGCAGCATGTCAAAGAATATAGCGCAACGCAGCTGCAAACTCTTTGCAACAACAACGAATTTTTGTTACAAAATCTATACACAGACGCCTCTTGGGCGAAATTCCAAGAAACGTTGACAAGCGCCAAAACCGTTTTGGACACAGAGAACGCCGCCCAGATAGACATCAGCCAAGCTTACGAAGCACTGCAAACCGCCATCGGCGGCCTTGTCAAGGCGCCCAAACTGGAAGACATCATGCTGGATCTAAAACACCCGTATACGTACACAAATCCATCCACAGGGGAAACGAAAGCATTTGAAATGCCGTATCGGCTGTATCTGCCGGAAAACTACGATCCGAGCCGGAAATATCCGATGCTTATCTTCCTGCACGGCGGCGGAGAAGGCGGTTCGGAAACAAGGCCTGTGGACAACTTGCGGCAGATCCAAGCCAACATGCAGCTTGTGGACAGGATCATCGCGGAGGAAGAAGACAACCCCTGTATCATCCTTGCGCCACAGGCCGATCATACGGACGGCGAGCGCTGGACTACGGGCGTCAACTGGAGAGAGGGGAACTATGACCTCTCCCAGTATCCGATCGGCCCCTCCCTGTCCGCCGTTTACGATCTGGTCGCGAACTACCTGCCGTCGCAATACAGCGTCGATATGAGCCGGCTGTATTGCACAGGCCTGTCCGCCGGGGGCCTCGGTGCCTGGAGCCTGATGATGTATTATCCCGATCTTTTGGCGGCGGGCATGCCCAGCAACGGAACAGGAGATCCCGAGGCAGCCGCGCGGCTGCTGGTTGACATGCCGATCTGGATCTTTCATGGCGGCGCGGATACCTCAATCCCCGTACAGGCTTCCCGCGATATGTACGCGGCGCTTGTCGCAGCAGGGTCCACGGCTGTCAAATACACGGAGTACCCGGGCGTGCCCCACGACGGGACATGGCAGAGGGCGTACTCCGAACCCGACATCTTGACGTGGATGTTCGCGCAAACAAAGCTCACAATCACCTTCGGCGGCGGTGGCAGCAGCAGTGCGCCCGCAAGCTTTACGGTGACCTTCAACAGCCAGGGCGGCAGCGCCGTGGCGACGCAGACGGTGACGAGCGGCCGCGCCGCGACAAAGCCCGCGGACCCGACGCGC
>JAISCT010000022.1 GCA_031265355.1 Oscillospiraceae bacterium
TCATGACAAGGCAGTGTCTTTCGCGTAGAATTGATAATATGGGCACCCTGCGGAATGAACTTGCAGCATGGGAAGTTCGCCGAAATTCTGAGACGGCAAAAATTAATTGGCATTTCAGAACTAAGGATTCACGCAAGAGATTGATATCCTTGTATCCTAAGTTTGGGCCAACCCTATAGCGTAGAATTAGCGGAAAATAGTATGCGTGAATATCAATGATACAGTACACTAGGCGCGGCCACGTCGGAATCAATAAGCCGTTGTTTTTATAGGACGTTGCCAAGTCAATGAAATATCCTTATATTTCCAAATGTGCACACCAAGACAGCGGCGGGTTTCCCCCGCCGCTGTCTTGGTGTGTGTTGCGTCGCGATCAGCCGGCGTGAAAGCCGGTTACAAAGCAGCCGTATTTGTGCAGAAAGTCTCGACGGGCCTCTTCGGTGGAGAGCCGGTCTGGATCGCTTGCCAGTAGGGCGGCGTGGTCCTCCAGCAGGGAAAGCAGTTTCGCGGAGCAGTCACAGTCATAGAGGCAGGCGTCGCGCAGCACTTCCAGACTGTGGACGGCGTAGGGCGGGATGTGCACAATGGTGTCCGGGCCCGCCACAAAGCTCTCGTCAAGGATCGTGAACCGGATCTCGCCGGTTTCGATGTAGTAGAGCTCCCAGTCGCCGTACGGGATGTCCCAGTCAATGCGCACGCCTTGCCGCAGCGACGCGTGCCAGATCTCCTTGAGCTGCCCGCACTCCCAGCGGCCGACCTTTTGGCGGAGTTCAACGCCGTCAAAGGAGAAGGCGGAGAGTGCAAACGACGGCGTGCGGATCTCGGGCAGGTTCTCCTTGGGAACGTTCGTGACGACTGGGGGGAACCGTTCGATGTTTTTGGCGCCGCCCAGATAGCGGCGGCGAAAATCCGGCTCGTAGTACAGCCCCGGGTAACGGCTCTTGATCAGGTTCTTGTTGAGGGTGCTCTGGGCCATGTTGATGGACTGAAAGAGCTCGCGCCAGACAGTTCCCTCTTCGAGGAAGACAAAGCCGTGGGGTACGCCCGGCATCAGGTGGAGCATGTCCCCCGCCGAGGCGATGCAGCGTTTGCCGCGGACAGTCACCTCCACCGAACCCTTGACGATGAAAAAGGTCTCGCAGCCCTGTTCATGCTCGTGGTAGGGGGTGTTGTCCCCCCGATGGTAGACGGTATCGCTCATCTCGTTCTTTTCATACGGCCCCACGGGCAGTGTGAACTGGCGGACGCATTCGGTGCCGTCGTCCAGCTCAAACAGCCAGTCCCGCTTGTCGTAGGCGCGGATCAAATACTTGTGTTTCATCGGCTTCACCATGACCAGTCGCGGATGTTGTAGTCGAGGCTGGCGTGCGCCTCGACATTTTTCAGGTCTTTGTGTGCCGCCAGACCGCGGATGGCCGCATACAGCGGGGCGATGACGGCCTCCTCGTCCATGATCCGTACGATGTCGCGGCAGGCCTGCAGACGGGCTGCCTCGTCGGTGCTGTAGCGGTTTGTGTCGAAGGCCTCGTTGAGCGCCGGGATGTCCACGCCGCAGAAGTTCTGCCCTTCGCCTCCGCGATAGAGCGGATAGAGGTCGTCAAAGTCCATGATGCCCAACGTAGAGGAGATGAGGTTGATCTCAAAGTTGGCGGCGCGCCAGACGTCGCTGGACCAGGCGGAGCTCTCCAGCTTTTCCACCCGCACGCGGATCCCAGCTTCGCCGAGCTGTGCCTGAATGACCTCGACAGGCTTGTAATAGCGCTCGGTCTCGCGCGTCTGGAAGAGTAAGTCGAACCCGTCCGCGTAGCCGGCCTCGGCCAGCAGACGCCGGGAGAGTTCCGGGTCGTACTGGCGCCCGACATAGTCGGGATCGCTGCCCGGCAAAAAGTTCGGATACATGGAGTTGATGATCTCCCCGGCGCCTTCCATCGCACCGAGCAGCACGGCTTCCCGGTCGATGGCGTGGACCACGGCCTCGCGCAGACGTTTGTCCGCAAAAATGCCGTTGAAATTGAAAAAGGCCCAGGTGGTGGTCGCGGAGCCGACTTCGTGGTACTGGAGATTTGGATGGGCCCGCAGGTTCTTGACGTCGGTCTGCAGCGGGGTGGAGAGCACGTCGATCTCGCCTTTCTCCAGCGCCAGGGCCGCGATGCTGCTGTCGGTGTAAACCTTGAAGGTCAGGTTCCGGATGGGTGCCGAACCGCCGAAATAGTCCGGAAAGGCCTCAAGTTGAATCTTATTGCCGGTTTTCCATTCGATAAACCGGTAGGCGCCGGTGCCGATGGGATTGCGCAGGAAATGATCCGGATCGGCCTCATAGAGAGACTGGGGGAACACCACCATGTACTCGGTGGAGACGCACTCCAAACCGGGGCCGTAGTGGTCCTTGAAATAGAGCACCACATGGCGGTCGTCTTCTTTTTCCATGCGATCCATTGCGGAGGTGGAGCAGTCGGCGTGCCCGGCTTGGATGACGGTATTGTAAGAAAATACCACGTCGTCTGCGGTCATCGTCTCGCCGTTGTGGAAGACGACGTCGTCGCGGAGCGTGAAACGGATGTCCTTGCCGTCGTTGACGTATTCCCAAGACTCGGCCAGGGAGGGTGTGTAGGAGCCGTCCGCCTGGCGGACGATCAGTGTGTCGAAGATCTGGCGAGAGACGAAGCTTACGACGGTATTGGCCGCGAAGCCGGCGCAGAGCAGTTCGGGGTCGGACTCAAGGGAGACAGTGAGGGAGTCCCGGGCGCCGGCGTTGGGCGATGGGGTGTTGACGGGACTGCAGGCGCACAGGAGCAGTATCGGTGCGAGCAGCAGTGCCCACAGTCTGCGGAGCTGTTTCATAAAGTTCCTCCTCCAAATAACGTGAATGGTTGTTTGACACTTGAACTATCTATCTATATCAACCGCCGGCCGGGCCGGGCGGGGGCGTGTCCGGGAGGCAGGCGACAAGGTGATCTTCCCCCCGCTGTGTCAGGGCGACGTCCTCCCCCAGGCACGCCGCGCGCGCGTACCGGCAGCGGGCGTGGAAGCGGCAGCCGGGGAGCAGGCCGATGGGGCTGCTCACCTCGCCGGGGAGAATCTCCGCCGTCTGCCCGCGCCGGGTCAAGTCGGGGACGGGGATGGCCCCGAGCAACGCGCGGGTGTAGGGGTGCAGAGGGCGCCTAAACAGTTCGTCGGCGTGTGCCCTCTCGACGCAGGTCCCGAGATACATCACGGCTATCTCGTTCGAAATGTGTTTGACCACACTGAGGTCGTGCGTGATGAAGAGATAGGCGAGACCAAGCCGGTCCTGCAGATCCATCAGCAAGTTGAGAATCTGGGCCTTGATAGAGACGTCCAAGGCTGAGACCGGTTCGTCGCAGACGAGGAAACGGGGTTTCAGCACCAGCGCCCGCGCGATGCCGATGCGCTGCCGCCGTCCGCCGTCCAGCTCATGGGGATAGCTGTTGACCAGCCGATCCGCCAGTCCCACAAGGTCCATCATACGAAAGATTTCCGCCCGCAGGTCGCTCCGGCTGCGGCAGATCCGATTCACGATCAGAGGTTCCGCAATGATCTCGCCGACGGTCAGGCGGGGGTTCAAAGAGGCGTACGGATCTTGGAAAATGATCTGAGCCTGGCGGCGGAAGCGGTTCATCGCCCGGGGGTTCATCGCGAGGACGTCCTCGCCGTCAAAGAGAACTTCGCCGCTTGTGGCCGGCAGCAGACGCAGCATCAGACGGCCCAGTGTGGATTTGCCGCAGCCGGACTCGCCCACAACGCCCAGCGTGGTCCCAGCGCGCAGGGAGAGAGTGACGCCGTCCACGGCGTGAAGCGGGCCGGCGGGGGTATGAAACACCTTGCGCAGATTGCGGGCCTCGACCAGCATACTCATGCGGATACGCCCCCTTCGGTCCACAGATGGCACCGGACGTGGTGGGTTCCCCGCGCTGTATCAGGCGGCGGCGTCTGCCGGCAATGCGCCAGACAGCGGGGACACCGAGGGTGGAATTTACAGCCCGCCGGCAACCGGGCGGGGTCCGGCATGAGTCCATCGATGGGGCGCAGGCGTGCGGCGTCCGACGCCAGATGGGGGAGTGAGCTGAACAGCCCCTCGGTATAAGGGTGGTGCGGCCCGTCGCCGAACACATCAAAGACGGTGCCGGTTTCCACAATCTCCCCGGCATACATCACCGCCACGCAGTCACAGGTTTGGGCGACGACGCCCAGGTCGTGGGTGATCATCAGCAGGGCGGTGCCCAGCTGTTCCCGGAGGCGCCGCATCATGGCCAGCACCTGCGCCTGGATCGTGACGTCCAGAGCGGTCGTCGGCTCGTCGGCGATGAGGAGCTCCGGCTCGCAAGCCAGCGAGATAGCAATGACCACGCGTTGTTTCATCCCGCCCGAGAACTGGTGCGGATATTCGTGCTTGCGGTTTGCCGGAATGCCCACCATCCCGAGCATCTCGTCCACACGGGCGGACGTCTGGGCCCGGCCCTTGGGGGCGTGCAATTCCAAAATCTCCGCCACCTGTTCTCCCACCGTCATGACGGGGTTGAGGCTGGTCATCGGATCTTGAAAAATCATGGAGATTCTGTTGCCTCGGTAACCGAGCATCGCGGATGATCGCTTGGTGAGCAGGTCGCTCCCGTCGAAGAGGACGCGGCCGCCTGTCACTTGTCCGGTGCCGGCGGGCAGCAGACGAAGGATGCTGAGTGCGGTCGTTGTCTTGCCCGCGCCGGTCTCGCCCACGAGACCCAGGGTTTGCCCGCGCCGCAAGCTGAGGGTGACACCGTTTACCGCGTGGACGACGGCCTCATCCGTCCGATAACGAACCCACAGGTCCTCAATGCGCAGCAGCTCGTCTGTCATCATCTGTCCTCCTCCCATAAATATACCAATAAATGACAATTTGTAGAATTCAACATGAATCGCCGATCGACGGCGGGTGAGGCTTTTGATACTTAAACCGGACGTTCTCCCGTGTGATCAGCTCTTCAATTTGGGGTCCAATGCGTCCCGCAGGCCGTCGCCGATCAGGTTCAGCGACATGGCGGCGCTGATGATGGCGACGCCGGGGATCAGCACCAGGTGAGGAAAGTCGCGGAAAAAGTTTTTTCCCTCGCTCAGCATGGCGCCCCACTCCGGCATGGGGGACTCGATGCCGAGCCCGATGTAACTGAGACCGGAGATGGCAAGGATAGTCTGGGCCAGGTGGAGCGTCGCCTGTACGATGATGGGCCCCACGGCGTTGGGCAGCACATGGCGCAGGAAGATGCGGCGGTTTTTGGTACCGCAGGCCCGGGCCGCCTCGATGAATTCCTGTTCCTTTACCGGCATGATGGAGGCGCGGAAGATCCGGGCGAACCCCGGCACGACGCCGGCGACACAGGCGACGGCCAGGTTGACGAGTCCCGAGCCCAGGGACGCGACGATACAGATGGCGAGCAAGTTGAAAGGGACGGCATAGAAAATATCGACGACGCGCATCAGCAAATTGTCGAAGCGCCCTCCATAGAAGGCGGCGGCGCCGCCGATCGCGGCACCGAGGACGGTGGAGACCGAGATGACGAGTAGGCTCATGGACAGAGAGATGCGCGCGCCGTAGACGATGCGGGCAAAGATATCCCGCCCGTACTGGTCGGTGCCGAACCAGTGCCCGGGGCCGGGGCCCTGCAGCCGCTCGGACATGTTCTGTGCGACGGCGTCGCGGGCATAGTCCAGGAACAGATCGGCCGAGGCGGCCACGGCCAGCAGGATGAGCAGGACGGCGAGTCCAAACATGGCCATCCGGTTCTTTCGGAACCGCAGGGCCACGGCCGCCAGACGGCTGCGCTTTTTGACAGTCACCGTGAGATTGTGTGTCAACGCGCTCCTCTCCTTCCTCCCACCGGCCTCACATACTGCGACTTCAGCCGAGGGTCGATGTAGACGTACAGCACATCCACCAGCAGGTTGATAAGCCCCCCGATCAGAGCGATGAACGATACCTCCGCCATCACCATCGGGATGTCTTTTTGCCGCACGGAGATCACGGCGAGGGTGCCGAGACCCGGCAGGGCAAACACGCTCTCGATGATCATGGTGCCGCCGAGCAGAGCGCTGAAGTTCAACCCGATGATGGTGACGATGGGCATCAGGGCGTTGCGCAGCGCGTGGCGCATGATGACGGTTTTCTCCGGCGCGCCTTTGGCCCGGGCCATTTTGATGTAGTCCGCCCGGATCACCTCCAGCATGTTGGAGCGGGTCGTCCGGATCAGAGAGGCGATCTGAGAGGCGGACAGCGTGATCCACGGCAGAATGAATCCGGAGAAGGAGGCCCCGCCGGTGGCGGGCAGCCAGCCCAGCGTCAGAGCAAACACGAGGATCAGTACCGTGCCAAGCCAGAACCCCGGCATCGAGGTGAGGATCAACGCGCCCGCCAGTGTGACGCTGTCGACCAAGGAATACTGCTTTACCGCCGACAACACACCGATGGGCAGGCCAACGAGGATTGTCAGCACGATAGCGCCCACGGCCAGGGTGAGGGTGGTGGGCAGGCGCGCCATAATCTCGTCAAACACCGGCAATTTGGTGCGATAAGAGACCCCAAAATCCCCCCGGAGCGCGTCGGTGAGAAAGTCCGCATACCGGACGAAGAAGGGGCGGTTCAATCCCATCTGTTCCCGTAGCGCGTCGATGCTCTCTTGCGGCGCACGATCTCCGAGTAAAATGGTCGCTGGGTCGCCGGGAGAGAACTCCAAAATCGCAAAGATGAGGAGCGAGATGCCGAGGATGACCGGAATCATCAGGGCCATCCGTTTGAGGACGTATCGGGTCATGTTACACCTCCCAAAACACCGCCTCGCCCGACGGCAGGATAGGAAAAAAAGGTGGGGAAATATTTTCCTAGTAAAATAATATGATATTGTTTTGAAATTTAGTATAGCGGAGCGCCGAGCATTTGTCAATAGAAATTTCTGTTTATATTGGGAGGCATGTTCTCCCATATACAGCATGATATATGGTACATATATACTATATTGTGCATGCCATACGGGGAGCGGCGGTGTGTCGGCGGCCCTGTATCGACACATGAAAAAATGCAAAAACCTGAAGGTTCCCTCTTGACAAACGGCCGATTGAATGGTAGGATAGTAGACATAATGCATAGTTTGCATATACACTAAATATATTTTGAGAAACAAGAGAGGGGAAGTTCTGTATGAAAACGATCAAATTGAGGACACTCACGCGGTTCCTGGCGGTGGTGTGCGTGCTGCTTCTGCTGGCGGCCTGTCAGTCCAAAGCGGAGCCCGTGCGAATCGTAGTGGGGGCGACGCCGGTGCCCCACGCGGAGATCTTGGAGGCCGCCAAAGAGATTCTGGCCGAGCAGGGCTATACACTGGAGATCCGCGAGTTCACCGACTATGTGCAGCCGAATCTCGCGCTGGAGAGCGGCGACCTAGATGCAAATTATTTCCAGCATCGCCCCTACTTGACCGACTTTAACGCCAACAACGAGACAAATCTGGTGGACATCGGCGACATTCACTACGAGCCGCTGGGGCTCTATCCCGGCCGGACGACCTCGTTGGACGCGCTCCCGGACGGCGCGCAGGTGGCTGTCCCCAACGACACGACGAACGAGGCGCGCGCGCTGCTGCTGCTGGAAGCGCAGGGGTTGCTCACGGTCGACGGGAGCGCAGGGCTGGAGGCCACGATTCAGGACATCATCGACAACCCGAAAAATCTGACCATTGTGGAACTTGAGGCCGCCCAGATTCCCCGTTCCCTGCCGGATGTGGACGTGGCTGTTATCAACGGCAACTACGCGCTGGAGGCTGGTCTCAACGCCGCGGCCGACGCGCTGGCCATCGAGGCCAGCGATTCTCTCGCCGCAGACACCTTTGCCAACGTGATCGTGGTTCGCGCGGGCGATGAGAACCGGGCCGAGTTGAAGGCGCTGGTGACAGCCCTGCAGAGCGACGCGCTGCGCGATTTCATCGACGCCACCTACCAAGGTGCCGTCGTCCCCAAAGGTTGACGCTGACGCAAAAACAATCTCGTCACAAACAAGACCCCGGTCCGGGCACAGCCCAGGCCGGGGTCTTGTTTGTGAAAATTAACAATAATTGGGAACTCCCATCACCGCTTGTCCGTCAGCTTGGCCACTTTGGCGCCGAATTCCTGGAAGATCTGCACGATCACCACCAGCACCGCCACCGTGATCAGCATTGTGTCCCGCTGATAGCGGTAGTAGCCGTAACGGATCGCGATGTCGCCCAGTCCGCCGCCGCCCACGATGCCCGCCATGGCGGAGTAACCGAGTATGGTGGTCAGCGCGATGGCCGCGCCGAGCAGCAGCGATGGCCGCGCCTCGGGCAGCAGCACCTTCCCGATGATCTGCGACGGGGAGGCGCCCATTGACTTCGCGGCCTCCACCGCCCCTTTGTCCACCTCGCCCAAAGACGACTCCACGAGCCGGGCGATGAAGGGCGCCGCCCCCAGCACCAGGGGGACGATCGTGGCGGTAGAACCGATGGTCGTGCCGATGACAAGCCGCGTGAAGGGCAGTACGGCGATCAGCAAAATGAGAAAGGGAATCGAACGCGCCAGGTTGACAAACAGACCCAGCCCGCTGTGGAAGACGCGCAGCGGGTGCAGACCGTCTCGACCGGTGACCACCAGCAAAATGCCCAGTGGCAGACCCAGCAGATAGGCCAGAGCGGTGGAGACGAGAGTCATGTACAATGTCTCCCAAAGCCCCCGGGCCAGCATGACAAGCACATCAGACACGGGCCAGCACCTCCTCGGGGGTCAGGCCCCGTTCGGCCAGCAGGCGAAGCAGGCGCGCGGCGGCCCCACCGTCGGAGTGGACCAACGCGCGGGCGGCCTCGGTACGCGGGGCGCGAAAGACTTCTCGCACTGGCCCGACTTCCACCACGCGGCTCTCGTCCAAGATGGCCACGCGGTGGCAGAGCGTCTGCACCACCGGCATCTCATGAGTGATGACCAAGATTGTGAGACCGAGGCGCCGGTTGATGTCTTCCAAGAGGGAAAGGATGTCCTGCGTGGTGCCGGGGTCCAGCGCGCTGGTCGCCTCGTCGCAGATGAGAAGACGGGGTTTCGTGGCCAGGGCGCGGGCGATGGCCACGCGCTGACGCTGCCCGCCGGAAAGCTGCGCGGGATAGCTGTCGGCCTTTTGCGTGAGACCTACCAGCGCGAGCAGCTCGTCCGCCCGGGCGCGGGCTTCCGCCCGATTCCGACCCGCAATCTCCAGCGGAAAGCGGACGTTGGCGCGCACACTACGCTGCATGAGCAAATTGAACTGCTGAAAAATCATCCCGATCGACTGCCGGACCTCATAGAGCTGCCGGCGGGTCAACGCAGAGAGAGAACGCCCTTCAAACAACACCTCGCCGGCGGTGGGGTGCTCCAAAAAATTGACGCACCGCGCCAGTGTACTCTTCCCCGCGCCGCTCTTTCCAATGATGCCGAAGATCTCCCCGGCACGGACGTCCAAGTCGACCTGATCCAGTGCCAGCAGGCCGTCCGGGTAGCGTTTGCACAGCCCGCGGATCTGTAAAATTGCCTCGGACACGGTCCTCTCCCCCTTATCTGCTCTTCTTTTCCTCTTCGGCGGCGAGCGTCAGTTGTTTCTTGGAGACCTCGACGGCCTGCGGCGCCGCCGAAATGCGATAGTGCAGGACACCGTCCCAGATGGTCATCTCGTAAATCGCATATAGCCCAGTGAGCGTCTCTTGCAGGACCTCTCGCAGATCCGTTCCATCGAAGCGGAGGCTGAAGATGCGGTCGGACGTGTTGTAAAAGAGCCGGTTCCCGTGCCGGGCGAGATAGGGCGTCCGACCCCAGAAGGCGCCGGTTTCTCGGGCGTTCCAGCGCGCCGAAATCGTGCGGACGACTTCGGACGCGCCGGTGCGAAAGTCGTATGCCCTGAGGGTGTGTAGCTGGCCGTTCGAATTGGGGATATAGTACCACTTGCCGGCCTCATAGAGGATCTCCGTCGTGACATCGACCCAGAAGGCGTTTACATACGCCGTGCTGACGGCTTTGGGTGCGTCCGGGGACCAGCCGGTGTGGCGGTGGGCGGTGTCGCTGATCACACTGTCCGGGATCAGCAGATACTCGTGCTGAACGCGTCCGAGCATGTCGGAAAACTGCGCGTCGCGCGCGACGATCGGGTCGTTCCAGGTCACGTCTACATGGTACCAGGCGCCGGCGAGCCGAACCATGTTCCACGTGTGGTTCATCTTGAGACTGGAGACGCTCCGCCACGCGATACCGAGACGGTCCATCAGCAGCCCGAAGGCGAGACTGTATCCCTCGCAGACCGCCGTCCGGTTCACAAGCGCATCGTAGGCGCTGCGGGCGGTCTGGGTCAGATCGTAGGCGATGTGACTTACCAGGTAGTCGTTGACGGCCAAAATCTTTTCGGCCGGCGAAACATGTTGCGGCACGGCCGCAAGGGCCTCGGCGACAGCCCGGGCAAACACCGGCCGGCGCGCTTCGATCACCTGTTTGGAAGCCGTGTAAGTGGGCCCAAGAGAGAAGATATATCCGTCCCTGTACCGATAGCTGTAGCCGCCGCTCACGTAAAACAACTCCGGATGGGTGTTCAGGACGCCCTCAAAGAGGGCGCCGATGCCGGAGAGGGGGATCCGAAACGAGGACAGATCGATGTTTTCCTCGATGGCCTCAAAACCGGCCAGCAGCGCCTCTTCCGCCGTCGCCGCCGGCCGGCGCGCCGCCGCCAGAGACGGCGAAGCGAAGTGGAGGGTCAGAAACAGACAAAGACAGAGCAAACGGGCGAGGCGACGTTTGTGGGGCAAAACGGGAGCCTCCTCTCTTCTGGACGACCGGATGGGCGCCTTCAATCTCTAAATACGTGACATGGATGCCGCGGCGATAGTTTACCATAAAATCGTGCCGGTGTAAACAGTGGCATATGGGCGCCGCGTTTTTCACTATTATACATGAAAACTGTTTCTTTTTTTCCATTTACTTTGTGCGGAGCAGACCAGTATAATGAAACAAAGACCCAGTGTAGATACATGTTATTGTCAGGGAAGGAGAAATTTGGATATGTTTAGGAAGCGGCAAGGATGGAAACGGTGGTTGGCGTTGGTGCTGGTGACAGCTACAATGGGCTCCTTTTTCGCGGGGGTAACGCCGGCACGCGCGGCGCCTGATCTGGAAGTATACGGGATGACCACGGAGTATATGAAGGATCCGATTGGTCTGGGGCGGCAGGATCTGGTGTTTTCCTGGAAACTCCGCAAGGGGGATGAGAGAGGTGTGCGGCAGGCCACATACCAGATCCTGGTGTCCGATGGAGACGAGATGCTCTGGGACAGCGGTGTCGTGACGTCCGACTGCGCCAGCGGCGTTCTCTACGGCGGGGGTGCGCTGGCGGCCGGGCAGGCGTACCACTGGCGCGTCACGGTCACGGACAACCGGGGTGCCTCGGCGTCGGACGAGGCAACGTTTGGCATGGGATTGTTCACGGAAGCGGACTGGAACGGCGCGCAGTGGATCAGCAGCACGGGCGGGACGAGCACCGGCGGCGGTGCGGATCCCGAACGCTACACGGTGGAGGCCGATTTCACGTTGGAGACGGGCAGCTTTGGACTGATGTTGGGAGCCGACACCAACAACTTCTTTCTATATCAGCTCAACGCGGTGCACGACAATACGTACATATACGTCCGGCCGCACAGATGGGCCGGCGGCGGCGCCGCGCTTCTGGGAGAGAACAACACCGGCATCCCTATTGAGGACTTTTTGGGGCGGGAACACAATCTGCGGCTGGAGATCGATCACGGGCGTCTCACCGGCTATCTGGACGGGAGCCTAGTGACCTACGACGGGCAGGAGGCACTGACGCACGACGCCATCCGAGAATTGGCCGGGGTCGGGGTCCGCGCCTATTACAACCCGAACAATACGGACAAGGACGCGGTTAAAATCAACAAGCTGGTGCTGCGGGACAGTCTGGGGCGCCTTGCCTACTATGACGATTTCACAGGCGCCAACTCCTTGGACCGGGGCACTGTGGAGGACGGACAGCTCGTTATCTGTCCGACCGGCACGGAGTCGGTGGAATGGCGCGCGTGGCAGCGGCCGGCGGACAGCCAGATATACTCCGCGCAAGCGGACGTGCAGATCGGAGCCTGCGCGGCGGGGTTTGTGTTGGGTGCTCAAGACAGCAGCCATTTTTATATGTGGCAGCTAAACACCTTCGACTACCCGGCTTGGTCGGCGCCGGCGGCGGAGAAACTGACGTATCTGCGTCCGCACCTGTGGAACGGCGGGCCGTCGGAGTACGGCCAGGATGTGAACGTCAACGACGTCGTGAGCAAGGCGGAGGTGGAGAGCGCACCGGTGACTCTTCGCGTGGATGTGAATAACGGGACGCTCACGACCTATCTCAATGGTGTGCGGGTGGACCAAAGAACCAGCGCCCAGCACTACGGCATCGGCGCCGTGGGGGCCCGACAGGCAAAAGACACGAATTCTCCTGTGCCGGAGACAGGGTATTTCGACAACATCCTGCTGCGGGATACGGGTGGCCGCGTGGTCTCGTCTGATGACTTTGAAGACGGGGTCAACCACTACGAGGGCGCCGGCGCCTCTCTTGAGGGCGGGCGGCTGAAGGCATCCGGCGGCAGCGGCCGGGAGGTCTTTCTGCGCGCCGATACGACGCCGGCGCCGCAGGGCGCGTCCCGCGTGCCGCTGCTTCGCAAGGACTTTACGACCAAGGACAAAGAGATTGCCCGCGCGGTCGTGTACGCCAGTGCGCTGGGGCATTACGAACTGCAGCTGAACGGCGACAAGGTGGGCGAGGACTATATGGCCCCCGGCTGGACGGAATACGATACGCGTGTGCAGTACCAGGCGTACGACGTGACGGCGCAGGTGACGAAAAACGCGGTGAGCAGCCTGGGTGCCATGCTTGCGCCCGGTTGGTACGCCGGGAATATCTCCATCCTGGGCAACCGGATCTACGGCAGCACGCAGGCGCTAATCGCGAATCTGGTGATCGAGTATGCGGACGGCGAGAAACAGACCGTTGTGACGGACGGGACATGGACATACTCCCTAGACGGACCGATCCTTGAGACGGATATGTTTGACGGGGAGAGCTACGACGCCGCCCGGGAACTTGGCGGCGGCAAGTACGGCTGGGCCGTTCCCAGTTTTGACAACAGCGCATGGGGCACGGCGGGCGTCCTGTTCGACCGTGCGTTCGGTGTCAAGACAGATGCCTCCGGCGACAACACCATCGCCCTGACGGCGCAGATTGGTCCGACGGTCAGGCAGATCCGGACGTTGACGCCGGTCTCTATCCGGCAGGTGGGCGGCAAGTACATTGTGGATATGGGCCAAAACTTTGCCGGTATTCTGGAGATGAGCCTCACGGGCCACACGGGCCAGACGGCGACAATCCGTTACGGTGAGATGCTCAACGACGGCCCGCAGGGGCAGCGCGGCAACGACAACCCGGACGGCGCCGGTTCGCTGTATACGTCCAACCTGCGTTCGGCAAAGGCGACGGACCGGTACACCTTTAAATCGGACCAAAAGGAGACGTGGACGCCCACTTTTACCTTCCACGGGTTCCGCTACGCGGAAATCTCCGGCGTGAGCGAGGCCCCCGCGCTGAGCGACATCCGGGGTCTGGCCCTGGCGTCCGCGATGGATGAGACCGGTGCGTTTGACAGCTCCAGCGCCCTGCTAAATCAGATCTACCAAAACGCCTTCTGGGGGCAGCGTTCGAACTTCCTGAGCGTCCCGACCGACTGCCCGCAGCGCGACGAGCGCATGGGCTGGGGGGCGGACACCCATGTGTTCGCCGGCACGGGCCTCTACAACATGGACGCCTCGATGTTCTACCAAAAATGGCTGCAGGACGTACGGGACGGGCAGGCGGCAGGCGGCGGATACGGCGACGTCGCGCCGAATCCGCACAACTTTATGAACGACATCGTCTGGAACGCGGGCGGCGTCATCCTGCCGCACACCATCTGGCGCATGACCGGGGACACGCGCGTGCTGACGGACAGTTACGACTCGATGCGGCGTTACATGGCATATCGCATGGGGATGGGCGACATCCAATCCTGTGGGTACGGCGACTGGCTCGAACCGGTGGATGGCAGTTCAGATAAAAATGTGGTCGGCACCGCCTACTTCGCGTATCAGCTCTCACTGATGGCGGACATCGCGGAGGCGCTGGGCCGCAGCGCGGACGCGGACGCCTATCGGGCGCGCTTCGCGCAGGTAAACAGCGCTTTTCACACGCAGTTCGCGGCGGCGGACGGAACGATCTCCAACGGCATCCAGAGCGGCTATGTGCTGGCGCTGGGCGTGGGGCTGACGACACCAGAGACCGAACCGCTGTTTGTGAACAAACTGGTGGACCGGATTGCCGCGGACGGCGGTCTCATGTCGGTGGGCTTTGTGTCCGTCAACAAGCTGATGCCCGTGCTGACGCGGTACGGCCACAGCGATATCGCCTACCAACTGGCGCTCACGACGCAGTATCCGTCCTGGGGGTACAGCATCGCCCAGGGGGCGACCACCGTCTGGGAAAGATGGAACTCATACACAGTGGCGAACGGCTTCGGCCCGGTGAGCATGAACTCCTTCAACCACTACTCGTTCGGCAGCGTGGCGGAGTGGTTTTACAGCGGTATCGCCGGCATCGGCGCGGACCCCGAGGCCCCGGGCTTTCAAAATGTGATCATCGCGCCCACGCTGGACGGCCGGCTCACCTACGCAAACGCACGGTATGAGTCGATTCGCGGCGAGATTTTTTCCGGCTGGGCGCATGAGGCTGGAGAAACTTACGCGCTGGAAGTACGCGTGCCCGCCAATGCGACGGCGACCGTCGTGCTGCCGGTCGCCCCGGACACGGTCTGGGAAGGCGGCCTGCGCGTGCTGGATGAGAACGGCGCGGCGCAAGGCGAGGGCATCTCGGCCGTCGCGGGCCGTGTGGACGAGACGCGTATCTCCGTCGGTTCCGGTCGGTATCGCTTCACCTTCGACTGGGCGGCGCCGGCGACGCGCGCAGCCCTGCAGGCGGCCGTCACCGCGGCGGAAAAAACAGCGGAGATGGAGGAAGACTACACGGCGGAGAGCCTGACGGCGCTGCAAAGGGCTCTGGCGGCGGCTAAAGAAGTTCTGGCGGCGCCGACGGCGACCCAGGGCGAGGTGGACGCCGCGGCCGAGGCGTTGCAGGCAGCCGTGGCCGCGCTGGAAAAGAGCGGCTATGTGAACCTTGCCTATCAAAGGCCGGTGACGGCATCCAGCCAGGTGAGCGCCGGCGGCATCTTCTCATCGGACAAATTGACGGATGGCGCGCGGCGGGGCGGCGGGGAGACGACGTGGTCCTCAAACAATACGTTGAATGCCAACCACACGGAGTGGGTCACGATCGATCTGGGAGCGGCCGTGACGTTCAACCGCTTTGTGATCTTCCCGCGTGACGACGACACGAGACCGGAGACCGGCGGTCACGGGTTCCCCAACGCCTTCTCTCTGGAGGTGTCGCAGGACGGCGTGCAGTGGACGTCGGTGGGCGACTACACGCAATATCCGTTCACGGGAACGCAGGCGCAGCGCTTCCGGCTGCCGGAGCAGACGGCACGCTATGTGCGCATGACGGGGACTGGTCTCAACCTGGTCGAGGGACTGTACCGCATGCAGCTCGCTGAGTTTGAGATCTACCACATCGAAGAGACGGTCGAGGCGCAGTGGATCTGGGATCGCGCCACCGACGATCGGAACACGTGGACAGCCTTCCGCAAACGTTTCACGCTTGCTGCGGCGCCCGCGGGGCCGGTGGACGCCCAGATCGCCGTAGATGCGAAATATTGGCTGTACGTCAACGGGGAACTCGCGGTGTTCGAAGGCGGGCTGAAGCGCGGACCCAACTGGAATGATACCTATGTGGATCATGTGGACATCGCCCCGTACCTGCGCGCCGGTGAGAATACGATTGCAGTGCTGGCCTGGCACTTTGGGCAGGGCGACTGGTATTCGGCTACCAACAGCGGGCAGGCAGGCCTGTACTTCTCCGTGACGGGCGGCGGCGTCCGGGTGGCGTCCGACGAGAGCTGGAAAGCGCGGCGCGTCGAGGCCTATGGCTTTGCGTCCCAGCAACCGAACTACCGCATCCCAGAGAGCAGCCTGCTGTTTGACGCGCGGAAGGGACTCACAAACTGGCAGGCGACGGACTACGACGACGGGGCGTGGGCACAGGCGATGACCTTTGGCTCGGCCGGCACGGCGCCGTGGAACCGGCTGGAGGACAGACCGATTCCGCTGTTCGCTTACGGCGACTACGTGGCGTTTGAGGAAACCGAACTCACAAAGACGGTGGCACAGGCGGGGTCTGCCCTACGTGAGATCCCGGCGGACGACTACGTCATCGAGGCCCAGTTCCGCATCGTCTCGGCCGCCTTCGGCGTCATCTTTGGGTATCAGGACACGAACAATTTGAACATGTGGCAGATCTTCGGCACAAGCGCCGGCGACGTAAACAACGGTGTGCCCTGGTTAAAGCCGCACATCAAATCAAACGGCGTTTGGAGCGTGGCGGGCAAATTCAATATCGACAGCGTACCGCACGATGAGATGTTCACCCACGAGTACACACTGCGGCTGGTGGTGGAGAACAAAGAAGTGAAGGGCTATGTGGACGGGAACCTGGTCTATACGGGGCAGGCGCTGAACACCCGGGGCGGTTTCGGGTTCCGCGCGGACCCCGGAGGAGAACAGGGGTCGGTGGGTTCCCTCAAGGTAACGAGCCTCGACGGAGCCGAAGTTTACTATGAGGATCACTTTGACGGGGAAAACAACTTCAACCGCGGCGTCATCGAAGACGGGCGTTTTGTGTGGAGGGGCACAGGCAGCGATGAGGCTATCGCCGTGATCAAACAGCTCACCGCGACGTACACGGCCAAGCTGCCGACGAACTTCCAGTTCACGCCATATATCCGGCTCAACGCGCCGAAGGAGGGTGCGATGATCCGGATGTACACGGACAAATTGAACGTGGGCTGCGTCATGGCGGAGTACATCACCAAGGCGGGGCCGCAGACGTATGAATCCCTCGGGTGGATGAATGGCGACCAACTGATCTTCGAGGTGCCGGCGGACGTCGAGGTGGAGGCGCTGGGCTACCGACGTTCCGGATATGCGGCCACCTTCGACGGATCCTTCACGTCGGACGACGAATTCCTGAACATCCTGTGGCGCAAAGCGCGGGATACCTTGTACGTGACGATGCGAGACGGTTTCATGGACTGCCCGGACCGCGAGCGAGCCCAATGGTGGGGCGACGCGGTGAATGAGATGCAGATGGCGTTTTACTCGCTGTCCCCTGACGCGGCCCTGCTGGTGAAGAAGGGCATCGGGAATGTACTCGGCTATGTGCGCGACGGCGTGATCCCCACGGTGGCGCCGATCAATACAAGCTGGTTTGAACTGCCGGCGCAGTCCATGGCCGGCATCATGAGTTTCTATCTGTACTATGAGTACACGGGCGACGACAGCCATTTCGCGCGGGCGTACCCTGCGGCGCACACCTACCTGCTGACGAAATTCAACATGGGCGCGGACGGCGTAGTTCAGCACCGGGGCGGCAGCTGGGACTGGAGCGACTGGGGCAGCTACTCCGACCAGAAGCTGATCACGAACGCCTGGTACTATGTGGCGCTCGACCGCACGCTGAAGATGGCGGAGAGACTCGGCGCCGACATGGAGACCGACGCGACGGTGCAGGCATTGCAGGCGCGGAAACGCTCGATCGAGGAACACTTCGACGCAGTGTTCTGGAACGACGGCGGATTTTACCGCACACCCGGCGTGGGGACGACGGACGACCGGGGCAACGCGCTGGCGGTGTATGCCGGGCTGGCGTCGGCGGATCGATATCCGGCGCTGCGCAATGTCCTGATGACCACACGGCACGCGAGCCCATATATGGAGAAATACGTGCTGGAGGCGCTGTACCTGATGGGATACGAGGACAGTGCGCTGGAGCGGATGAAGAGCCGCTACGCGGAGATGGTGGCGAGCCATTACTCCACGCTGTGGGAGTTCTGGGACCCGAACAGCGGCACACAAAACCACGCGTGGACGGGCGGTCCGCTCACAATGCTCAGCGGGTACGCCGCGGGCGTGCGGCCGCTGACGCCCGGTTATGAGACGTTCACGGTAGCGCCGCAGCTCGGCGGTATCCGGAACCTCAGTGTGGTGGTACCCACGGTGCGCGGGGAGATCGCGGTGTCGGCGGACGCCGCGCCAGACGGCACGGCGCGGGTGCACACGACGGTACCGGCGGGCACGACGGCGGTGGTCGGCGTCCCGCTGACCGGCGGACGCCGCGCCACGACGGTATACTGCGGAGACGAAACCATCTGGGAGAACGGACAGGATATGCCAAACGAAGCCGGCCTCACGAGCACCGGCTCAGACGACAAATTTGTGTACTTCACTGTGACGTCGGACATCACGCTGACCGCGGCGCGTGGCGCAGTGCAGATGCTTACAGTGAGTGTGGACGATGGACAGAACATGAGACTCTTTGTGGACGGTGTGGAACAGGCGGCGCCGTACCAGGCCATGTATCTGAAGGGCGAACGCGTACGGATCCAGTTTGTGTCCCGCTACGCCGGCGAATACGGCGTGGTGGCCGTCGACGGCGCCGATCTCGGCGACGAGACGCAGATGGACTACATGGTGCAGATGGAAAAGGATTATACGCTGCTGGCGCACGCCGAATGGATCGGCCCGGTTAACCTGGCCCGTGGGAAGATCCCCGTAGAGGCGGACAACGCGATGGTAGGGGCTGCCGACGGCGCTTGGGGTTCAAACAATCTGGTGGACGGTGAGCGTGTCGGACGGGCCGGGAAGTCGGGCTTTACAACGCGGGAATACTTCAGCCAGCGCGATATCTCCGCAAACCCGCACAAGGTAACAATCGACCTTGGCGCCGTGAAGAACGTCGACAGGGTGTACATCTACCCGCGGTCCGACGCGGCGACGGCGCAGGGCGGCTACCCAAATTACCCGCAGGACTTCACGATCCAGGTGAGCACCGACGGCGTCAGCTACACGGCGGTCAAGACGGTGACAGGCGAACCGGCGCCGACGGCGGCGCAGGGCCGGGGCGAATATGTCTTTGACGTGGTGCCGGCGCGTTATGTGCGCATCGTGACGACGATGTTGGGCCTGCCCGCGGCGGACGAGGGCACCGATGCTCAGGGGCGCGTGCGCAATCGGCTGCAGCTTGCCGAGATCGAAGTGTACGGACAGTCGGACTTCACGTTTGACGTGGCGGTCGACAAAGCGGCCCGGACCGTGACGGTCATAGGGTCCGGCTTCGAACCGGGCGAGCGGGCGCTGCTGCGCACCGGCTACAACTACGCGCCGGCGGCACAGGCAAACGACTACCGCCTGTACGTCACGGCAGACGGCGCCGGCCGCGTGGATCTCACACTGCCGGCATCAGTGACGGCGGACTTGCCCTGGCTGGGCGGACACCGCTACTATGTGTCGCTGGGTGGCGTGACGAAGTCTGCGCCGATTCCGGCCACCGAGGTGCGGGCGCACTCGTCAGCGCGCATCTCGCTGCGCATCAAGGGCAAAGCGCCGCTGAACCTGAACGTGGAGGCGCTGCCGGAGGAGGCGTACGCCGTGACGTCCAGCAACGCCGCCGTCGTGGCGGTGGATCGGGTGGACGGCGCCTGGGTGGTCACCGGCAAAAAGGCTGGTACGGTACTCGTCACAGTGCGCGTGTCAGAGGAATACGGCGCCGCCGTCCACGTTGTGACGGTCTCCGTGGGCTGACGAGGGCGAAATATCTAAAAATTTACCAATCGCAGCCGAGCACAAAACAGCCCCGCCGATTCGGCGGGGCTGTTTTGTGCTCGGTTGCGGCCTTTATCCGTCGCTGTCCAGCAGCGCGTCCAGCGGCGGCACATCCTCGCCGCCGAGATCCGTCTGCGTCAGTTCACCGATGGCCATCTTACTTGGGTCGCCGTATTGATAGAACTGGTCCAACAGTTCCACCGCCGCCCGGATGCGGGTGCGAAGCAGGTAGCCGCGCTTCGCAGCGGCGCTGATCATTTCGTCCGGGCCGATGGTGGGTTCCCAGCCGTAAGCCGTCCCGTGGAACTGCCGGATGCTCTCCAGAATCTCCCGCGTTTCGGCCTCGGTAAGCGGTGCGAGCTGCTGCGCCGTGCAGACCGTGTCCAGTGCGCGCCCGGCGG
This sequence comes from Oscillospiraceae bacterium, assembly GCA_031265355.1. Lineage (NCBI taxonomy): Bacteria > Bacillati > Bacillota > Clostridia > Eubacteriales > Oscillospiraceae > Oscillospiraceae bacterium. The sequence continues at coordinate 20,262 of JAISCT010000022.1, forward strand.
CCTGTACGGCCTCGGGCGGCAGCTCGCTCTCCGCCAGATTGTCGTACTCGTTTTTGGCCTGGATGACGTCGGGCACAAACGACGCGTTGAAAGCAAAGACGGAATAGATCCCAAACAGCGGGCTTTCGGCCTCAGGCAACAGGAACCGGGCCAAATTGACATAGGCTTTTATCCGGGCCTTTTTTCCGAGACGGCCTATGAGTTCGGCCTCGTCGACGAGAATCACCCAACCTTTGCAGCCAAGCTGGGGGAACAGCCGGCTTGCGAAGGCGATACAGCCGCGCCAGGTCAAATGCGAAACGTAGTCCCGGCGGAAACGACGCATGGGTGTGAGCGCTTTGTAGAGCGTTTGCAGATAGACATCTGCGTCTTCGGCAGCTGGCACAGAGACGGGATGGAGGGGATGGCGTATGACGCGCCGCCCGCCTCTCACAACCGGGCGTCTGCGGGTCTTTTTTCGCACACAAACATGAGCCCAGGGTTGCACCCTCGGCCCACGTTGAACTGCATTACGGCAAGATCATTTCGTTACATCTGTACCTGCACCGATTATACCGCCGGTGTCGTGGGGAACAGGTTCAGCGCCAGCGTAAAGAGCAAAAATAGAGCGGCCACCCATTTGGTCACGCGGGCCAGACGGGCGTCCCAGGTGCGGGCCTTGTTTTTGGTCATGAAGGATTCGGCCGCGCCGGCAATGGCGCCGGACAGACCGGAACGTTTGCCGGACTGCAACAGCACCACCGCGATCAGGAACAGAGATGTCAGGACCTGAACAATGGTACTGACCAATTTGAGAGTTTCCATAACAAAGACCTCCTCATGGGATGGCGAACCTCCGCCTGAAAAATGCACGGCCCGGGGAGAGTCCTCATTTCAGCCGGCACAAACACAAGTGTATCACATAAGGCGCCGCTTGACAAGAGACTGCGCGCGAAAATTCAGGAGTTTTTTGCCGCCAAAGCCGCCAGATAGAAATAGAAAGCGGCGTTTAACCCGGCGGCGTTTCGCCGGCCGGCAGAGACTGCGTGCCGAGCAGGTACTTGGCGAAGGGACTCGAAAGGGGGATCACCAGCGTGGAACCGGAGCCCACCGTGAGGCGGTAGGTGTCCAGCAGGTTGTAGAATTCGAAGAAGGAGGAGTTGGCGCTGTAAGCCTCGTTGTAGATACGGGCGGCCTCGCTGTCGCCCTCGCCCTTCAGGATCTCGGCCTTGCGCGCGGCCTCCGAGGTGATGCCGGCGACCTCGCGGTCGGTCTCCGAACGGATCTTCAGCGACTCCTCCTCACCCTTGGAGCGATACTGCGCCGACATGCGGGCGCGTTCTGTGATCATGCGGTTGTAGATGCTCTGGTAGTTCTCCTCCGGCAGGTCGGTGCGCTTGATGCGGATGTCGAAGACGTCCACGCCGAAAGTGGCGCAGGCCGCGCTGACCGTGTGGTTGAGATCGTCCAGCATAACGCCCACCGCCGCCTTGTCGGTGATGAGGGTGGTGGACTGCATGGTGCCCACATGGGTGTTCATGTAGGAATATAAGTAACTGTCGATGCGGCCGTAGGCGTTTTGGATGTTGGAGACGCCCTTGTAAAAGCGCAGTGGGTTCACAATGCGCCACTGGGCGTTGTTGTCGAAGTAGATCTTCTTCTTGTCGGCCGTGATGACCTGCCGGGAGGGCGTGTCGTAGGCCAACAGCATACTGGGGTACTTGATCACATGGTCGAGGAAAGGGACCTTCCACTTGAGCCCCGTGCCGGTGCGCACGGGGATGTGTCCCTCGCCGTCCTCGGCCAGCTGGTCAAAGAGTTCCTGCGAGGTCTCTTTCACGTAGACAGCCTCGATGCGGCCAAAGCGCTGGATCAGCGCGGACTCACCCTCCTGCAGTTCGAAGAAACAGTTCAGCAAGACGACCAAGAGAAGACACAGTCCGACTGCCAGCGAGATCCATTTGGTGGTCTTTTTCATGGCGCAAGACTCCTTTCAAGCACAATCTGAACCGTCTAAGGCTGCTGGGGCAGGACAGAGGACGGGCCGATGGAGAGGAATTTGACCGTCTCGCCGGATTCGTCGACAAAGTAGACATTCTTCACGCGGGGCAGCACCTCGCGGATCATCTCCTGATAGAGACGCGTGCGCATGATGTCCGGGTAGGCGGCGTATTCCGCCTCGATGGCCTTGTAGCGTGACACGGCGCCCTCGGCCTCGTTGATGCGCCGCTGCTTGTAAGCCTCGGCGTCGTTGACCAGTTTGACCGCCTCGCCGTTTGCGATGGGCAGACGTTCGTTCTCGTACTTCAGGGCCTCGTTGATCTTGGATTGCTGCTCCTCTTTCGCGGAGGAGACGTCCAAAAACGCCTCCCGCACCGGGTCCGGCGGCATGGCGTCTTGGAGTTGCACGCCGGTGATGAGAATCCCCATCTCGTACTTGTCGCAAATCGCCTGCAGGTCGGCCATGACCTCGCGCTGGATCTCGTCCTTTCGGTCGGTCAGCACGTCGTCCAGCACATGCGAGGCCACGACGCGGCGGTAGGCCGACTCCGCGATCACACTCAGCGTGGCCTCCGGCCGCTGTACCTTGAAAAGAAAATTGTAGCTATGGTTGACCTTATACAGGATCGCCCAGTCCGCATTCACCAGGTTTTCGTCGCCGGTCAGCATGAGTGATTCGCTCTCGATGAACTCTTCGGAAACCATCGGCGATGTGTTGAGGTGAGTGGGTTCGTTGCTGCGAAAACCGAATTCCTGCCGGCGGATGCCCTCCACATTGACGGCGTAGATCTGATCCACAAAGGGCCATTTGAAGTGAAGACCCGGATTTTGAACCGTGGTGAGGTAGCTCCCAAAGCGAGTGACGACCGCATCCTCGCCGGCGTTCAGCGTATAAAAACTGCCGGCGCCCAGAACAAACAACGCGATCAACAGCACCGCCGGCACCGCCGCCCGCCGGGCCAAACGCCCCATTCGCTCCCGCCGTCGGGCTGTCTCGGGCCCGGAACCAAAACCAAATTGCGACATGCGCAGGCCTCCCTTCGAAACCGAAAGATCGCTACCAGTGACAAACAGCGGTTACGCTGGCGGCGGAGGATCCGCCGCCAGCGTGGTCAGATCATACGGCGTGGACTGATAGACATAATAGTTCAGCCAGTTGCTAAACAGAAGGTACGCGTGGGAACGCCAGGTTTTGCGCGGGGTGTGGGCCGGGTCGTTGTCGGGGAAGTAGTTGACCGGCGGTTCGACGGGCAGGGAACGCTCCATGTCTCGGAAGTATTCCCGGGCCAGTGTGTCCGCGTCGTATTCGGCATGCCCAGTCACAAAGATACGGCGTCCGTCGCGGCTGATGGCCAGGTAGACGCCGGCTTGCTCCGAGTCGGCCAGGATCTGCAGCTCCGGCGTGGCCGCCACATCCGCCCGGCGCACCTCCGTGTGGCGCGAATGAGGGGCGCGGAAGACGTCGTCAAATCCGCGCATCAGCGGACGGCGGTTCTCCAGCACCCTGTGTTCAAACACGCCGAACATCTTTTGCGGCAACGTGTATTTGGGGATCCCATAGTGGTAGTACAGCGCGGCCTGCGCCCCCCAGCAGATGTGAAAGGTGGAGTAGACGTTTTGTTTGGACCACGCCATGATCCGGCACAGTTCCGACCAGTAGTCGACCGACTCGAAAGGGAGCAGTTCGACGGGCGCGCCTGTGATGATCATACCGTCGAAACGGCGGCCGGCGACAGAGTCAAAAGTGGTGTAAAATGAGAGCAGATGTTCCTCCGAAGTGTTCTTCGACTGGTGAGATGACGTTTTGAGCAGTTCCACCTCGATCTGCAGCGGCGTGTTGGACAGGCAGCGCAGAATCTGTGTCTCGGTGACCACTTTGGTGGGCATCAGGTTGAGGATAAGCAGCTTGAGCGGGCGGATATCTTGGTGACGCGCGCGGTTTTCAGTCATGACGAAGATGTTTTCGCCCTCCAAAATGGCGCGTGCCGGCAGAGAATCGGAAATTTTAATAGGCAATGCAGACACCTCCCAGGGGGGATTATACCACGGAGAAACTCATCTGGCAACGGGAAGCTCTTCCTCCGGAGATTGGATCAACATGTCGTAGGTGTACTGCGTGGATTCACAGTGCGGGGTGCCGTCGGTGTTCCAGCGGGCCTGCATGCGCATCTCTTCGTCTGTCTTCAAAAACCAGTCGTGCGTCCCCAGCGCGGCGTCGCTGGCCGCCGCCACGTGGTACCAGTCGCCGTCCAGTTGGATGACGTTCCAGATGAACTCCGTATTGTCGCGCCAGCCGCGAATGATGCGGCACTGGATGTCGGACAGGTCGCAGAGCCGCCGGTACGCGAGGGCGTAGCCGCCTGTCACGGCGTGGCCCTCCACCAGGGCGCTGTAGAGGTCGTCCTCCGCCTGCTCGCCGTTTGAGAGGGCCTGCGCCCCCTCCTCGTCGTAGGAGACGACCGCGCAGAGCGCGTCATACAGCCACAGCGCCGCGTAGGGCGGCGTCAGATCCTCCGGCAGACCGGCGCGCAGGGCCTGCAGCGCCGCCTCGGCTGCGTCGGCGCGCGCGCGCATCTCGTCCGGGCCGGCCGGGTAGGTGAGGGCAAATTCGGCGATCCGGGCAAAACCGTTGCCGGCCTTGAAGTCGACGTCCGGCGGATACAGGGTGACCGACACGCCGGTCAGCCCTACCGCCCGGGCCGGCTCGCGGTAGTAGAGGTCCTGCGTCAACGCCGTCAGGTCGGTGTCGGACGGCAGATAGCCCACCTCCACCGTCAGATCGGACTGAAACGACTGGAGCGCGGCGTCGATCTCATCCGTGAGCTCACGCACGTTGTTTACCTTGCGAATGTCCTTCTGGCTGCGGCCGGGCCGGTAGGTGATGGTGAGTCGCAGCGCCGTGTACCCCGCGAGCGCCGTGTACTTGGGGGACATATAGTCGACGAGATATGCGCCGATGGGTTCCTCGCGCATGATCTGCTGGCAGACGCGGGAGACGTCGCGGTTGATGTTGCCTTGGTAGTTGTACAGCCGGATCTCGCCCAACTCGCGGCCCTCCCGGATGAAGTCGATGATGCGCTGCTTGAGGTCGGAGGCGTTGTCGGCCCGCTCGAAGGAGAGTTCCTCCTGGGTAGGAGGCGGCTCCGGCGGGACGGACACCGACCGGTACACAAAGTTGAACGTGTCCTTGCAGCCGGCCGACAGGGCCAGGACGCAGGCGAGCAGACAGAGAGAAGCGATTCTTTTCACGAAAGCACACCCCCTTGCGCATGCGGTTCGTCTTTTTGGACCGCGTTGCTATTAGTGTCTCACATTTGACGCCGGCGCGCAAGTGCTCCCTGTTTTTTTGGATGAATTTACATTTGGAGAGAAAGGAGCCGGGAAATGAAATGAAAATCACTTGAAAAAAAGATGCCAGTCAGATATAATACTGACGGGTTCACATGACGACCCGGCGCCGCCCGGCGCGGATGTATCGGGGGTTTTGCCGTGTGAAGAGGAAAAATATGGTGCACTGCCTGAAATTCCGCCGCTCGGGCAGTTGTTTGGCGCTCATCGGGCCTGCCTGCGGAGGCGGGCGGTCTCATCTTAAGACCCTCGCGCGGGCGGGGGGCCGGGTGGGGCTTGCCTGTCGGGTGTGTTTGCCTGTGGGCGGAGGACCGCGACGGCAGCGGTAGATGGACAAGATATGTCGCTTTTCAATCGGGATGTGGGACTGGACCTGGGCACGGCGTCCATCCTTGTCTTCATCAAGGGCAAGGGGATTGTGCTGCGCGAACCGTCCGTGGTGGCGTTGGACAAAAACACCGGCAAACTGCTCAAGGTGGGCACAGACGCGCAAAAAATGCTGGGGCGCACGCCGGGTCACATTGTGGCCATGCGTCCGCTGCGCGAGGGCGTCATTTCGGATTACGACATGACCGAGCGCATGATCAAGGAATTTTTGAAAAAGGTGATGGGGTTTAGTATTTTCCGGCCGCGCATCGTGATTTGCGTCCCCAGCGGGATCACGGAGGTCGAAGAGCGGGCCGTCATCGACGCGGGCCTGCAGGCCGGCGCGCGCCGGGTCTATCTGATCGAAGAGCCGGTGGCTGCGGCGATCGGCGCCGGGATCGACATCACAAAGCCCTGCGGCAACATGGTGGTCGACATCGGCGGCGGTACGACGGACATCGCGGTGATCTCTCTGTCCGGCATCGTCGAGTCGACTTCGATCAAGATTGCGGGCGACCAGTTTGACGAGGCCATTGTAAAATATATCCGCCGCAAGCACAACGTGCTGATCGGTGAGCGCAGCGCCGAGGATCTCAAGATGAGCATCGGCTGTGTTTATCCGCGCCCCGACGAGGTGGAGGTGGAGGTCAAAGGCCGCTGCCTGATGACGGGGCTACCGCGCGTCTTTTCCGTCTCGTCGAGCGAAATGATCGAGGCGTTCGAGGAAGTCTCCACCCGCATTGTCGAGGGTATCCACAGCGTGCTGGAGCGCACACCGCCGGAGCTCGTGGCCGATATCTCGACGAACGGCATTGTGATGACCGGCGGCGGCAGCTTGGTCTGGGGGTTCGACAAGCTCGTCGAATCGAAGACGGGCATCGCCACCCATGTGGCCGATGAGGCCGTTTCCTGCGTGGCTTACGGCACCGGCAAGAGCCTTGAGTGGGTCAACGACATGCAAGACGGCACGATCAACCTCTCCCGCCGCAAGCAGATGCAAAGCTGAGCGAGGTTGAGGGCGCGTTTTATGAGTCTGTTTGAGTGCGCCGGCGCTCTTAATAATTTTTAAGGAGGAAACAGGGCGTTGAAGTATGTGTATCTCTTCTCCGAGGGCAACAGCCAAATGCGGGAACTGCTGGGGGGTAAAGGCGCCAACTTGGCCGAGATGACAGTGCTGGGTATGCCTGTGCCGCAGGGCTTCACCGTGACCACGGAGGCCTGTACCCGCTACTATGAGGACGGCGAGATCATCGCCGGCGAGATCCAGACGCAGATCGACGAATACCTGAAGAAACTTGAAGAGATCACCGGTAAGAAGTTCGGCGATCTGGAAAATCCGCTGCTCGTGTCGGTCCGGTCCGGTTCGCGGGCCTCGATGCCCGGCATGATGGACACCATTCTCAATCTGGGGCTGAACGACGAGGTGGTGGAAGCGTTTGCTCAAAAGACAAACAACCCTCGTTTTGCTTACGACAGCTATCGCCGTTTCATCCAGATGTACAGCGACGTGGTCATGGAAGTCGGGAAAAAATACTTCGAAGAGCTCATCGACAAGATGAAGGAGGCGCGCGGCGTTGAGCTCGACACCGAGCTTACGGCCGAGGACCTCAAAGAGCTCGCGGGTCAGTTCAAGGCCGAGTACAAGGCCAAGTTGGGCCAGGATTTCCCCCAGGTGGCGAAGGAACAGCTGCTGGGCGCCGTCAAGGCCGTCTTCCGCAGCTGGAACAACCCCCGCGCCATCTACTACCGCCGTATGAACGACATTCCCTCCTCCTGGGGCACCGCCGTCAACGTGCAGAGCATGGTGTTTGGCAACATGGGCAATACTTCCGGCACCGGCGTCGCCTTTACGCGCAACCCCGCCACCGGCGAGAAGAAGCTTTACGGCGAGTTCTTGATGAACGCCCAGGGCGAGGACGTGGTGGCCGGGATCCGCACGCCGCAGACGATCGATCAGCTTGCCCAGGTGATGCCTGCGGTGTACAAGCAGTTTGCGGAGTATGCCGAGAAGTTGGAGCGGCACTACCGCGATATGCAGGACATGGAGTTTACGATCGAAAACGAAAAACTCTACATGCTCCAGACCCGCAACGGCAAGCGCACCGCCGCCGCCGCGCTCAAAATCGCCGTCGACCTCGTCGATGAAGGCATGATTTCCACCGAGGAGGCGGTTTTGAAGGTGGAGCCGCGGCAGCTCGATTCGTTGCTGCACCCGCAGTTTGACACCGCCGCGCTGAAAGCCGCGAAACCTGTGGCCCAGGGTTTGCCTGCTTCGCCGGGCGCCGCCGCCGGCGCCGCGTATTTTACCGCCGAGGACGCGACAAAGGCCGCGAAGAACGGTAAAGTCGTACTCGTCCGCCTGGAGACGTCGCCCGAGGACATCGAGGGCATGAACGCCGCCCAAGGCATCCTGACTGTGCGCGGCGGCATGACGTCCCACGCCGCCGTCGTGGCCCGCGGCATGGGCACCTGCTGCGTGGCGGGTTGTGGCGCTATCAAGATGGACGAGGCAAACAAGTGCTTCCATGTCGGCGGCCAGACTGTGCGCGAGGGGGATTGGATCTCCATCGACGGGTCCACTGGCAATGTGTACATCGGTCAGATCTCCACGGTCGAGGCCGCGCTCACCGGTGACTTCGGCCGTTTCATGGCCTGGGCCGACGAAAAGCGCCGGCTCAAAGTCCGTACGAACGCCGACACCCCGCGTGACGCCGAGCAGGCCGTCCGATTCGGCGCCGAGGGCATCGGCCTCTGCCGTACTGAGCATATGTTCTTTGAGGGCGACCGCATCAAGGCCATCCGCGAGATGATCGTCTCCGAGACGGTCGAGCAGCGCAAGGCGGCTCTTGACAAACTGCTTCCGATGCAGCGGGGCGACTTTGAGGGCATCTTCGAGGCGATGGGTGAACGGCCCGTCACGATCCGCTTCCTTGACCCGCCGCTGCACGAATTCCTGCCTACGGCCGACGAGGACATCGCCGCGTTGGCGAAGGAGATGGGAGTTGACGAGGGCAAGCTCCGCCAGATCGTCGGCGATTTGCACGAACTCAACCCGATGCTGGGGCATCGCGGCTGCCGTCTCGCGATCACCTATCCCGAAATCGCCGAGATGCAGACCCGCGCGGTCATTGAGGCCGCGATCAACGTAAAGAAGCGTCTCGGGCTGAACATCGTACCCGAGATCATGATCCCGCTGGTGGGCATCGTCAAAGAGTTCAGCTTTGTGCGTGGTATCGTCGTCGAGGTGGCCGACCGGATCATCCGTGAGTCCGGCATTGCGCTCGACTACCTGGTGGGCACGATGATCGAGATCCCCCGCGCCTGTGTGGTGGCCGACGAGATTGCCAAGGAGGCCCAGTTCTTCAGCTTCGGCACGAACGATCTCACGCAGATGGGCTTTGGTTTCAGCCGAGACGACGTGGGTAAGATCCTAGGTGCGTACTTCGACAAAAAGATCCTGGAGTCCGACCCGTTTGCGCGTCTGGACCAGGAGGGTATCGGCAAGCTCGTCAAACTGGCGGTGAAGCTCGGACGCGAAGCCCGTCCGACCATCAAGCTCGGCATCTGCGGCGAACACGGCGGCGACCCTTCCTCCGTCGAATTCTGTCACGAGGCCGGGTTGGACTATGTTTCCTGCTCTCCCTTCCGCGTGCCCATCGCCCGTCTCGCAGCGGCGCAGGCGGCGATACACAGTCTGGATGTAAAATGATAAATCGCCGGAAAAGCCTGATTTTACAGCACTTTGCGGCATTTGTAACGCTCTGAAATAATGTATGTAGGGGGACACTTCGGTGTCCCCTTCGCTTTCGCCTAAAACGACAGAAGCGTGGTTTTTTCTGCCCTCGACACAAGCAGTGAGGTTTTCTGAAATCCCGTTGTCGAGGTTCATGTGAAAGGCATAGCGGTTGTTGCCCAGCGGCGTGATTCGGCGAACGAATTTTTCCACGACAGCTTCATCCATCTTATCGCCGGACAGGTCAATCGCTCGGTTCAGGGTGCGCTCTATTTCTTTCCAGCGCAGCTTTTCCTCCGGCGGGATTGTAATGGGCTTTGATTTTTCCTCAAGCTCCTTTTTGGCGGATTCCAATTCCGCGTCTAATTTTGTGCGGCGGACGCGGTACTGCACCTGATTACGGCTTTCGCCTGTATTTTCAGCCACAATATCGATGCTCCACGACTTCTGCCCAACTTGGGTAGCGGTGAAATATTTGATGATATAATTTTAGCGATATAAAGATAAAACCGCAAATGTACCGAACAAAATTATTGGATTGCAAATAGCTATTCTTAAAAATATAAATCAGTTATTATAAAATATTTTTGATTTTTATTGACTTGCCTCTCGCTTCCGGTTATAATATACTCAATACATAGAAGGAGGCGCGGCGAATATGAAACGAAAAATTACTGAAAATTTGCTCCGATGGAAAAGAAAGCCGTCAGGCCGGATGCCGCTGCTGGTATACGGCGCAAGACAGGTTGGCAAAACCCACATCATCCGAGAGTTCGGCGAGCGGTATTATAAGAATGTCGCCTATTTTAACTTGGAAACCAATCAAACGGTCGCCAGCTATTTTTCCGACAACATTGAGCCAGAGCGGATTCTGCGGTTTCTGGAAACGGAATCGCGTGAGCGGATTATTCCCGGCGAAACACTCATCATTTTTGATGAGATTCAGTCCTGCTCACGAGCATTGACCTCCCTGAAATACTTCAACGAGCAAACGAAGGAGTATCACATCATCGGCGCGGGCAGTCTGCTGGGCGTGGCGATTAACCGTGAGAAATATTCCTTCCCCGTCGGAAATGTGGATTCCGTGACCCTGTTTCCGCTTGATTTTGAGGAGTATCTGTGGGCGCTTGGCGAGGAAATGCTGTGCGCCGAAATCAAACGCGCCTTTGCTGACAACGAAGCGCTGCCCGCCGCGCTTCACGAAAAATCGCTGGATTACTATCGGCAATACCTCATTACAGGCGGAATGCCGCGGGCGGTTTTGGAGTTTGTGGAAACGGGCAGTCTGCTAACCGTGCCGGATGTGCAGAATAAAATTATCAACGATTACATTGCGGATATGGCGAAGTACGCGACCAATACGCAGAGCGTAAAAATCCGTGCGGCGTACAACTCCATCCCGGTTCAGCTTGCCAAAGAGAACAAAAAGTTTCAGTACAAGCTGGCGCAGAGGGGCGGCACGGCGACCATTTTCGGCGAGGCAATCGAGTGGCTGGACTTTGCGGGCGTTGTGCTGAAATGTCAACGTATCAAGCAGGGCATAATGCCGATTGCCGTTTACAGTGACCTTGCAAGCTTCAAATTGTACATGAGTGATATCGGTCTGCTCACCATGAAAAGCGGCATTTCTCAGCAAGCGGTGCTGTCGGCGGGCGAAATCGAGAACACCTTTCTCGGCGCGGTCACTGAGAGCTATGTGGCTCAGGCGCTCCAAAACAACCACTACGGATTATATTATTGGACGAACGAAGGGACGGCGGAGCTTGATTTTGTGCTGCAAAAAGGCGACGACATCACCGCGGTTGAGGTCAAGACAGGCACGCGCACCAAGTCAAGAAGTCTGAATATGTTCGTGACGAAGTACAGACCCGCTTACTCCATTCGCATTTCAGCAAAGAATTTCGGCTTTGAAAACGGCATCAAATCCGTCCCGCTCTACGCTGTGTTTTGCATATGAATAACTGACCCACCGAAAAAGAGCATCATTTCTCTTTCGACGGGTTGAGCGTTTCTTCTTGTTCCCCTCTCTGCTTATATTATGGGAGAAAAACGCCCGATTCATAAAGACGCACATCAAATATTAATCAAAAAACACATCACCGAATTAGACGGCAAGATGTATAGCGGAACGGTTTTTGTCGTTGATTTCAGGGGCAGCGAGGTTGCGGAATTTTTCGGGAAGGCTCCGGATACACCTACGATATTGTTGTGGAAAGCGAAAACATGCTTTATAAGCCTTTGCCTGAGCATCTATTTTCCTCTCTTCCAATTGAAGGCGGTGGCGAAGAATGAAATCTGAAAAAGCTGAAATTATCATCTACCAATCCGCGGACGGCAAGGTCAAGGTAGACTGCCGTCTTGACGGAGAAACGCTATGGCTCTCGCAAGAGCAGCTTGCCGCATTGTTCGGTCGTGACAAATCGGTTATCAATCGACACGTCAACAACATTTTGCGCGAAGGCGAACTTGACGAAAAAGTGGTTGTTGCAGAATTTGCAATAACCACTCCGCACGGCGCAATGAAAGGAAAATCGCAAGAACACAATGTCAAACATTACGCCCTTGACATGATTCTTGCCGTAGGATACCGCATAAAATCGTCGCAAGCCACATGGTTCAGGCAATGGGCGACTTCTGTTCTCCACGAGTATCTGCAAAAAGGCTTTGTGATGAACGATGAGTTCTTGAAGAACTTTGGCGGCGGTTTATATTGGAAAGAGCCTACCTTAATACCCTGAAAGACATTCAGAAAAGGCTGAAAGCGGGAGGTGGCGAGGATGCGTAATATGTTCTCGGTTGACAGCAAAGTTTATTTTAAATTTGACGGCAAGGAGCATACGGGCAAAGTATTTGTCGTAGATTTTTGGAATGGCGAGGCCGCAGATGCTTTTGGGCTTAAAGGTGCAGGACACACCTATGACATTTTAGTTGAGAGCGAAAATACGCTCTACAAGCATATCCCTGAACACTCGCTTTCTTCTGTCCAAAGTGAATACGGCGGAGGTCGCGAAGTGTGAGATATAAATTGGGCGAAGTTGCAGACCTCATTGGTGGAGGAACGCCTAAAACTACCGTTGCCGAGTATTGGAACGTAGGTATTCATTTCTGTGACAAGAGAGAGTCGGATTTTGGGAATATTCTCAAACCCAAACCTCCACCTCCAACGGCTCATACTGATACTCCCGCAAATATTCGCCCCTCGCCCGCCGAAAAGCCAGTGCCGCCGCAAAGTCAATTTTGAACGAGAACCCAATCCCGCAAACCCGCATAAAATCAACGTTTTTCAACTCCTCCAGACTATCGCTGCGGCGCAGGCGGCGATACACACGAGGGAGAAGTAGACTCTATGACGAGTTCACCATTGACTGCCAAGCGGCGTTGGCATTCCGCAAGGCGTGGGGCGAATACCTGCGGAAGTATCAGTGAGAGGATATTACGGTAGAGGTTTATATTTGAACGGAAAATAAAAATGAAACCTCGCCCTTATTACAGCAATTTCTGTGATGGGGGTGAGGTTTGTTGCTCGACATATTCTCTCAAAGTATATGTGAGAGGACGGAAAACCCGCCGAAAGAAAATTTCATTCTTTTTCGGTGGGCGATTTGCGTTAGCCTTGTTTGTACCGCAGAAAAGAATGGCGCGGCAAACTATTGGCAAAATGCACAAAAAAGATTTCGCTCTGCCATTGACTTTGCGAAATGCATGTAATATAATAGGGGCGTCAGCATCTAAGTGCCCGGAAACGGAGCGGTCGCCTTCGTGTGCAGAGGCGGCGGCCGGTGGGGCCGTTTGTGCAGACGGTCTTGTCCCGAGGTTCCTGCCCGCCGCGGACACAGTGAACCGTGGCCGGGCCTTTTGTGTTGTCTCAAGATGCTGATCGCTGGGCAAAGAGTTCTCAGCACAGAAAAAAGAGAAGAGGAAGGGATCGTATGAAAGCTCGTAAGTTTTTCAGTTCAGTCGTCGCGCTCATGCTGCTCCTGACAATGTTCCCGAGCATTGCCATGCCGGAGGTGCGGGCCGACGACTCGGATATCGTTAGCATAACTGTCAGCGAAGACGCCCATACGCAGATGTGGAGCACCCAAGACGCCAACAACTATGGCGGCATGTGGATATTAAAAGTCTGCAGGCCCAACGCCGACGCCGCCGACTCCTCGAATGACAACCTGTATGGACGGTTCGGCGAATTATCGCAACCCGGAGACGCCAATACGACATATCTCAAGTTTACCGGGTTGACTGACTCTCAGCTGGCCCGGGTGAAAAAGGCCGAACTTGTCTTGACCCACATGGGCAGAAGAAATGCCGCTCGCAGTACCAGTCAAAATCTGATTGTACGGCGTGTTGGAGATAACTGGACAGAAGGCAGCGGCGCGGCCAGCTCTGCCGCCACGGCCGCCACCGGGAGCATGATTTCAGGAAGCTACGCAAGGAACGCGGCGGGCGGCCTTTATGCCGCGGCGACCGGAGCGCTGGGAGCTCCTAAAGAGGACGGCACGGGACTTCTCGCGCGTTCTTCACCGTCGTTTAATCCTCAGTCCGGCGGATACGCGCAAAATCCCAATTACAACGGCCATAACAATTTGAACGCCGCCGCCGCGGTTTCCGGCACAAGAGTTACCACTGACATAACCGCGATTGTCAAAGCGATGCCGAAAGGCGAAAACACCTTGAGCCTTGCCGTGAGCGCGGACGACGACGGTTGTCAGCAGACGTTTTTCGTCAGTAAAGAGGGCACCGCGGCTCTCAATAATGCCACAGCCGACATGGCCCCAACCCTTAGGCTCACATTGGGGGAGCCGGTGGTTCTGGAAGAAAAAACCTTCACAGTGGAGCTTTCAGACGACGCCCATGTTGAGGGGTGGAGCGCCGCCAACAGAGGCACAAACTACGGCAGTGCGATTTATATGAGGGTGCAAAGGCCAAACGGCACCGGCGTCGCTTTGAACGACGCCGCTTATGGCCCGTTCGGTGAACTGCAGCTCGGGGATCCGATAGATGGAAAATCGACGCTGTTAAAATTTGCGTTTACCGACGAGCAGTGGGCCGACATATCGACGGCGGTGGAAGTCGAGGCCGAGCTTGGTTTGACCCTTTTCGGAAGAAGATACGCCGACCGAAACGGCGATGATGAAAGGCTGCGCGTAAGGGCCGTCACAAACGACTGGACCGAAAGCGGTTTGTCATGGAACGAAATGACAGACACCTCAGGCGGCGAGGCCGTTTTCTATCCTCGCACCTATTTGACGGGGACTGAGACCTTGACCCCCGGTGTCGTTATTGAGGAATCGCAGGCGTTTAACCCCGCAAGGACCGCCGGCGATACAACCAGTTTACAGGCCAGCGGTACCCCTGCCAACAGCGCGACAATAGACGGCAGGCAGATAAAGACGGACATTTCCAATACCGTCAAGGCCATGGATATGACCGATGCGTCAAAAGAACTGAGCCTTGGCATAAGCACGAAAAGCGCCAGATGCCAGGAGATACTCTTGCTCAGCAAAGAGGGCGCCGCCTCCGCTTCTCTGGGCATGATCGCCGCCGGTACAGACGGCGCCGACAGAGCGAAACTCGCCCCGTCGCTTACGATCACGCTGAAAATCCCCGCCGCAGCGGAGGTCAAGTACAGCGCGCAGGCGGACGGCGCCGCCGGTACGGCCATGTCCACCAAAATTGATTTTACTTTTGATAAAGATGTAACCGGTTTGACTGCCGACGCCATCGAGCTGAACCCGCCCGGCGCGGCTGATTTGGGGATTCTGACAGGCAGCGGTAAGAATTGGTCAGTGGCCTTAAGCAATGTCGTCCCCGGTCCGGTTACCATCACGTTACATAACATTCCGGGCTTTAATTTTGCGCCCAGCGGCGCCGACGCCAATGCCACCACATTCTATAGGCGCGCAGCCGTGCCTGTCACATACAGTGTTGCGCAAAATGGGAGAGCGGGTCTCACGACTTCCGAGATCGAAATCACGTTCAGCGCGCCGGTAAATGGCATGACTGCCGACGCCGTCAAGTTGACCCCATCTACCGCCGGCACGCCCGGCGCTCCGGTCGGATCGGCCGGCAATACAGTCTGGAAAGTCCCGGTTAGCAATGTTACCGCGACTACGGCTGTTACCGTTTCCATAACCGACAACCTTGACTATACTTTTACCCCCGTCACGGCGGAAGCCAATCATATCATGCTTTATAAAAAACCTCTTGAGACCGCCACATACAATGTTACGCAAAACGGAAGCCCATCCGACACCACATCCGCCATCATCATGGCCTTTGATATCGCGGTATACGGCTTGACGACTGACGCCATACAAATCACCCCCTCCGCCGCGGTCACCAAAGGCGCCCTTTCGGCTTCGGCCGACAACAAAACCTGGATGCTTGCGGTGTACGATGTGACAGCCGGAGACATTGTCGTCACGATAGCCAGCAACCCGGAATATACTTTTACGCCGGGAACCAACACCGTCACGCTTTTCAATGTTGCGGGGGGCATCGATATCCTGCCTGGGACGCCGGCAAAAACCGCCCTTCACTTTAACGAGTGGACCACCCCGCAGGACGTAAAAGTAAACCAAGTGCCCTCCCGCTCGGTCATCGTCCCGTTTAAGGATGCGGCAAGCGCCAAAGCAAACCCAACGCTGAGGCTGTCGCAGCTTTCGCCCGACTCAAGCATCATCATGCTAAACGGTGTATGGAAGTTCCATTACGCAAGAACTCCTTCGGCTAAGCCTGCTGTGAACGGCGTGACAAGCATACCCTCCGATTTCACCATCGACATGAATGTACCCTCGAGCTGGCAGACCAATATGCAGTATGCCGGCTGGTACAGTGACAGCACAAACACCATGGACTGGCCCATCTACCGAAACCAAAGGTATGCGTGGATGGTTGGCGGCGATGGCGTTACAGCCGGAGGTTTTGGCTCTGCCAGCTTTGCGACTGGCCAAAGTTCAATCAGCGCCGCGAACAGCGCCTTTAACCCTGTGGGCACCTATATGCGCACGGTGAATATTGACGGGGCAGACATTGGAAACACCCGCTTTATCATGACTTTCCTGGGCGTTGAATCCGGCTTCTACCTCTACGTCAACGGCAGCCCTGTGGGGTACGGTGAGGACAGCTTTACCTCCTGTGAGTTCGATATAACAGAATTCGTTAAAGCGGGGGAGAACCTGGTTGCGGCGCAGGTCTACCGCTGGACTACCGGCAGTTATCTTGAGAATGCGGATGTCATCAACTATTCCGGTATTTACCGCGACGTGTACATCACCAAACAGCCCAAGGTATCCATATTCGACTACCGCGTGGACACTGACTTTGTCAGCAACACAGATTACACCAGCGCCACTTTCAAGTTGACAGTGGACGTCGAGAACACATCCGAAGCCGCAGCTCTCGGTTACGGAGTCGTAGCGACTCTTTATGATGCCGAGGGCAACCCCGTAAGCAACGCGTCCAACCTCAGCCGGACGATATCGTCCCTGCCCGCAGGTGCAAGAGCAAAGGTTCCGTTCGAGGCCAATATAGCAAACCCGAAGATGTGGTCGGCCGAAGTCCCCTATCTGTATACGTTGGTCATGGAGTTAAAGGACGTCGACGGCGCGACGATTGAAGCGGTTTCTAAGCGTGTTGGATTCCGCAATTTCTATATGTACAACGCGGGTACGTCCAATTCCACGTCGTACATGGCGATCAACGGCCAAAACGTCATGCTTTGGGGCGCCAACCGCGGCCAGAACCACGCCAGGGGCGGTCGTTATATACCCTATGAAGATGTTGTCAAGGACGTGAGGTCGGCGAAAGAGATGAACCTGAACTCTTTCCGCACCAGCCATATGCCCCCCTGCCCGCACCTCATCGAGTTGTGCGACGAATACGGTATATATATCATGGACGAAGTCGCCGTTGAAACCCATGACGGCCGTACCGGTATAACCGTTACCGGCGGTACCGGTTATTCGGGAAACTTCGCGGGCGGAGATTCGCGGTATACAAACTCCTTTAGGGCCCGCATGACAGACATGGTCATGCGCGACCGCAACAACGCCAGCGTCGTCATATATTCCCTGGGCAATGAGGCCGGCACCGGCACCAACTTTGAGGCTATGATGGACATCATTAAAGGCGGCACCAGGCTCGGCGTTACGCAGGAGGCCCTTGACCCCAAGAAAATCATCCACTATCAGGGGTGGAACGATAACGCCCGCGTCGACATAGTCGGCACCATGTACCCCGGTTATACCAACAACGAGTCCACCGCCACCAAGCCCTATATCATGATGGAGTACCTCCACGCGCTCGGCAACACCGGCGGCGCTTTTGACAAGTACACCAACCACTTTGAGAGCAATCTGCGCGTACAGGGCGGGTACATTTGGGAGTACAACGATCATTCCGTCTACACAATCAAGCCGGCGGCGGCTCTGCCGGACCGTACACGCCCCGACATCAACGATCCGGAGAACGCGGACAAGTTCTTTTTTGGCTTCGACGGAACGTGGAAGCAAAATAGCGGTACCGTGAGTACAAACGGCAGCTTCTGCGCGGACGGCATAAACTTACCGGATCGCTCGCATAAGCCCATGGTGTCCGAGATTAAAAAGCAGCAGCAGGGTCTCAAGTTTGCCCAGACCGCGGCGATGAAGGACGCCAAGCAGGTTATGATACTCAACGGCTACGCGTTCCACAACGCCAACGACTTCGACATTGTTTGGTCTATCCTTGAGGACGGTGAGGTTCTCGAATCCGCAGCCTTTGATCCCACCGTTGTGGCTCTCGCGGCCAACAGAAACAGCCTCACCGCCAATGTCCCTTACACGCCGACATATCCAGAAAACAGCTCGCAGGCGTCCGATAGCGCCAGAAGGAACTTCAACGGCACCACAAAGACCGTTGCCGTGCCGTACTCTGACTTTGTCAGGAAGCCGGGCGCGGAATATCTCCTCCTCATTGAGTACAA
The DNA here is from genome assembly GCA_031265355.1 of Oscillospiraceae bacterium. Lineage (NCBI taxonomy): Bacteria > Bacillati > Bacillota > Clostridia > Eubacteriales > Oscillospiraceae > Oscillospiraceae bacterium. Next base: position 38,654 of record JAISCT010000022.1, read on the forward strand.
GCTGAAGAAAGACACGCCATACGCCGCCGCCGGGTACGTCCAGGGCAGCGAGCAGTTCACGCTTCCTGAGGGAATACGGGGCAACGACAAGTATGCGGAAATCAGGAGCATGAATCCGCTCAGTATCGACGAAACTGGCGATGTGATCCGTATTACGGGCACGACCAAAGGCAAGCCCTTCACGGTCGCCTTTGATCGCACTACCGGCCTCATGTCCACGTATAACGTCGACAGCAAAGACCTTATCACAAAAGCGCCCGTCGGCTCATTTTACCGTCCGGAAACTGATCAGAACAGTTCGATAGGCGGCAACGGCTATGATACGAGTCGCAAGGAGACCTATACGGACTGGGCCGATCAGGGCGAGGACATGAGCGTTATGAATGTGGACGTCAACGACGACGATGCCCGCGTCACAAAGGTCAGCTTTTACGCGCAGCTTAAGAACGGTAGCTTTTTTGAGACAAAATACGACGTTTACGGCAACGGCACCGTCGTGGTATCGTCCAAACTGACGCCGTCCCTTTCATCCCCGCAGCAGCTTGGTGAATTTGGCATGTGGATGAAAGTGAACTCCGCTTTCGAGAACGTGGCGTGGTATGGCCGCGGGCCCATCGAAACATACTGGGATCGCAAGTCCGGCCAAAATATCGGCGTTTATAAGGGTACGGTCACCGATCAGTACGTCCCCTACGTGCGGATTCAGGAAAACAGCAATAAGACCGATGTCCGCTGGATCTCCCTTCGTGACGGAGAAACCGGTCCCGGTCTGCTGGCGAGCATGACGTACGGCGTGGATTATACCGGCTCGCCTTTTGAAGCGGTTGCCTTGCACTATGAGCCGAAAGCGCTGAGTTCTTACTTTTCAAAGAGCCTTCATACCTACCAGGCCGCTTGGTCAGATGACCCCGTGCTTCGCCTGCTTACCCACCAAAAGGGCGTGGGCAACCTGAATTGGAGCTCCGAGCCGCCGGATGCCATCATCAATAAGAATAATGCGAGACTGCTTGAGTATACATACACACTCACCCCGCTGTTCGCCGGCGACGACGCCATGGATAAATCCAAAGACATTATTATCCCCGCCGACGTCCCGCCGATGCTGAAAGCCGTCTACATCGACGGAGTGCCAATGGCCGGCTTCAATGAGAAAATCAGGGAATACTCCTACTCCATCGGGGCGAACGCTCAGTTCCCCACTGTGACTGTGGAGACGTATGACGGTGTGGATTATATCATCACCCCGGCCCAGGGTACCACGAGGCGGACGGTTATAAACCTGGCGATTGGATCGGATGAAGACGCCTACACCATCAATTGGGCCCGCGACTTTGATTTCCTTAACGGCATTTCGCTCAGCGGAACCGCGCTGCCGGGCTTTACCAAAACGAACCGTGCTTTTAACGTCGAAGTGCGGAGCGTGCCCACCGTCACCGTAACGCCTGCGGCCGGTATCACCGATATCACCATCCAGCAGCCGACCAGGGCCAACCTGAAGGCTGTGATAACGGTCAGAAATGATTTCGGAGATCAGCAAGTTTACACCATAGACCTTGTCATTACGAATTACTCGACGCTCTGGTTCTCGGATTTTGAGAACAATAACATCTGGTCATTCACGGCGAACAACAGTGATTCTGCCAACGGTTCTAACACGACCATAGGCGGGTTTGCGATTACGACAACCAACGAACCAGTCGGCGGAAACGAAACATACAAATGGAAATGGTCCGGTTCAGGAGGGAATACAGGCTATAGGGGCTCAAATAAAGTTTTTACCCCGGCGACGACGGAAAACGAGCTCCTGATAAAGTTTGACTGGTATCCGGGTCTTTTGAGCAGCACCAACGGAAACAGAACCGAAGTACAGATTTTGCGGGGTACCGATGGAGCCAATACGCGGCTCATCACGCTTGCCGCCCAAAACAATTCACGACTGTATGTCTATACAGGGAACACCTCGACAAGTTCGGGGACGAACATTGGCTCCGGTACGGATTGGCCAACCCTGACCACAAGCAATACCACTTGGTATCAGGTTGAAATCTACCTTACCAGGAGCACGGGCCTTGCAAACGTCGTGGTTACAAATAAGTTTACCGGGGCTGTCGCCAGCGCGTCGAACATCAATACCGGAGTTACCAACTGGTCATTTGGCCGGATCCGGTTTGTCTGCACGCGTTCCAGCGGAGACGCTTATGGTACCATGTACGTTGACAATCTCGGGGTTTATAGGAATACGGGCAGCGCCGTTGACACATCCGGCCTTGACGCGATGACAGCACTGGCTGAGGCTATGCTTCCAGACGAGGCCATACATCCCGCTGAGCAGTGGACGGCCTTTGTCGCGGCGCTAGATATGGCCAAAGCGGTATCCGTCGATGCGAGCGCCACACAAACGCAGGTGGAAGACGCAAGAGAGGCACTCCTAGCAGCTATGGATATGGATTTGTTGACCGGCCTTACGGCGGGGGTTTCGTTGACCAAAGCCGACGGCAAGGCTACGGCACACTTTACTATCTACAACTACGCCGAGGACGATGTTAAGACGCAATGTATCATCGCCGTGTACAACACCGCGGGGCGGCTGGTCAGTACCGAGGCCATGGAAGTCTTGGTTGACGCTGATACGGTCAGAAAAGAAGATGTGACATTAGATCTACCTGTAGATTATGAAGCCAGCGCTTTTATCTGGAGAATGCCGCTTGGTGATTACCTGGATGTATGTGTGCCGATATGTGAGGCGGCTGATATTAAGGGTTAATAAAAACCGTAACCGCCTGTATTTGTACATCCAAGCGCGCAGCTTACAAAAGCAGCTGTCACATTCCGTGACGGCTGCTTTTGTACGATAGGAGACGCTCGTTTGTCGGCGTTTAAGAACCGCTTATCTTTTACATCGGTTGCCTCCACGCCGTAGTCGGCCACTCATAAAAACACTTTTTGGCGTACAAAAGACGAAATACCTCACTTTTGATATGTTATAATTTTCCACTAAAGTGAGCAGATGAAAGAAAATATTTTATACATTCCGGCCAATTTTTGGCGTGACGGAATGCACCAAAATGGAAAAGTATTCTATTTTTGCACGTAATTCGTCAACGGATGTTGCGCCCGCCGTAGAAACATGCGCTTCAACCATAAAAATTGACAGCTGGCTGTCGACAGAAAAGCACTTGAATTTTTGCAGTGATTGTGCTATAATCAATTTATTGGCAAATATTTCAGTATTTTTATCACTATTTTTGGATGAAATGCACTACACTGCGTCGGGGGCCCTTCTTTGTTTGTGTCGTATATGTGTCAAGGGATGTTGCGGCGAGGGCGCCGACTTGTGTGAAAGAGGTGATATGGGAAGGTTATAAACGATGTGCTTTAGAAAGCAGCATAGAAGTTTTTGAATCAAATGGAATTTACAAAAGAAAAGGAGAATTTCTCATATGCACCTGCTTAGAAAAAGAATGTTCAGTGCGCTTCTCGCCACGATGGTACTTTTTTCTTGCTTTGCGATGGGGACTTTTGCGGCGTCTATCACCGCCATTAGGGTGGATAACCCATCCTTTGAGTTTCTTGAAGTGGGCAAACAATACCAGTTTACTGCCACTGTGACGCCGGCGAACGCGGACGAATTGACGTGGAACGTCTGCCAGGAGGATGGATTGACGCCTTCCGACAAAGCTGTCATCGACAAAACGGGCCAGTTGACGGCCCAGGCCGGCGGGTACATAACAGTCGTCGCCTCCGATCCGGGAAAGTCCATCCGTAGCGCTTACCTGATGTTTATTCTGGACACCGCCAAAACTTATAACATCGTCAGTAAGCAGACAGCCAACGCGCTGACGGCCAACGCGGACGGCACGGCCGTCACGTTGTCGGCCCGCCAGGACACCGCCTCTCAGCAGTGGAGAGTCCATCTCAGCCCCGAGGGCTACATGAGATTCCAAAATGTAGCGAACGACAGGTTCATCCATGCGACCAGCCGCAGTGGGCTCTCCCTGGCCGAGGGCGCCGATACGGACAACCAGCTCTTTTCTGCGTCCGGCAAAGTGAATTATACGGTATCAAATTACACGTCCTATAACGACGGCCTGCCGCTTGTGGAACTCGGCGCCTTCCGCTTTACCAGCTTGCAGTATGCGAACAGAGTGTTCAGCGGCGGCAGTTCCCTGGGCCTGGCGGACATCGGAGCGGAAGATACTTACTATGAGCGGCGGCAGGCGCAGAAATACACCTTTGTGGAGTCCGGCGTGCCGGCTGTCGGCTTGGAAGGTCTGCGCAAAACAGCCAAAGTCGTGGGGACATTTGGCACGTCCCCATACAGCGCCACCGCCACTTTCGACAAGGCCTTTGACGGCGATATATCCACCTATTTCGACGGCGGCAGCGCCACCGGTTATGCCGGGATCGAGCTGGCGGAGCCGACCGTGATTACGGCGGCTCGGTTTTATCCCAGAAGCACTTACAACATACGCGCCTTCAGAGGCGTCATCCAGGGCTCAAATAGCAAGGAGTCCGGGTATGTGGATCTCTATCAGTTCAACGCCACGCCCTTTTCCACGGCGTGGACCACCGTGCGCATCAACAATACGACGGCCTACCGCTTCTATCGCTATTATTCGCCGCCCTACGGCTATACCAATGCCGCCGAGATCGAGTTCTATGAAGCCGATGTCGAAGAGAACAAAACAACCGTGCAAATCGAAGCTCCGGCGTTTCTGACGGTGGGGCAGTCCTGCGATTTGACAGTGACCTTTTCCCCGGAGGGCGCGTTTACCCCGGTTTGGGGCGTGTATCAGGAAGACGGTTACACGGCGACGGACAAGGCCTCCATCGACAGCGCAACCGGCCGGTTGACAGCGCGAGAGACAGGATATGTCACGGCAGTCGTCACAGATCAGGCGAAGACGGTGCGCGGTTCCTATCTGTTGTTCATCCTGGATCCGCAAAAGACCTATCAGATCGCCAGCAAGCAGTCGGGGCAGGTGTTGGCGGCCAATGCGGCGGGCGACGGCGTCGTGCTCCTCGAAGCGTCGCCCACCAGTCCCGCGCGGCAATGGGCCGTACGGGACGCCGGAGAAGGGCTGGTCTTTCAAAACGCCGGAAATGGGAAATTTATCCATATTTCACCGGAGACGGGCATTGTTTTGGCGGTGGAATCCGCCGACGCCGCGCAGCGGTTCGGGGTCGTCAGCAAGATCCCCTATACCGCAGAGGCGTATACACGATTCGGGCCTGTGACCGAGCTGGGCGCCTTCCAGTTTGAACATGACGGCGCTGTGCTCACCGCCGCCGACGGCGCACTTTTGCTGGCTCCGCCCATCACAGAGAACGGTGCGTCCGAACAGGGTGCGCGGCAAAAATGGACATTGGCGCCCACAGACGCGCCCGCCTTCAGTCTGGAGAGCCTGGTCAAATTGCCCGCCGCCGAGACGTTCGGCGGCTACGGAGATTCGTCCGCCGCCGAAAACGCGGCCAGCGCGGCGTTCGACGGCAACACGAGCACATATTTTGATAACAAGTACAACATCGGGTACACCGGCATCCGCTTGGAAAAACCGAGGGCGCTGAAAGCCGTCCGGATTTTTCCCAGGGAGGCGTACAACATCCGCATCTTCAAGGGGTACATCGAGGGGTCCGATGACGGCGTCTCTTTCGACAAACTGTATGAGTTCAATGCGGCGCCGGCCAGCGCCGGGTGGACGCAGTTCTATGTCAACGCCGCCAAACCCTATCTGTACTACCGTTATATCTCGCCGGAGTACGGCTACGGAAACGTCGCCGAAGTTGAATTTTACGCCGAAGCGGATCCCATGGAGGCGGCGGTTGTCTCGGAGACAGTGGCGTCCCCGGATGACCGCATTGCCTTCCGTCTGACGCTCAACGGTTACGGCGCGCTGCAATATTCCGTGATGCGCGACGGCGCCGAAGTCATTGAGGCGTCTGGCCTTGGCTTTGTGACGGGGGATGAGAGCTATACCGACGGCCTCGTCTATGCCGGCAAGGAGGAGACCTATGTGGACGCAGTGTTTCATATGGTCTCCGGCAAGAGTTCCACAGTCCGTGACAACTACAACCAAACTACGTTCCGTTTCACCAAAAACGGAAAGCCCTTTGGCGTCCGTGTCCGCGCTTATGACGACGGCGTCGGATTTAAGTACCTGCTGGACGGGAGCGGGACGGCCGTGGCCTCCGCCGAGAGGACTTCTTTCAAACTGCCGGCGGGCGCCACCACATGGGCCATGCCGTACCAGGCCGCCCACGAGACGCTCTATGTGAAAAAGCCGGCTGCGGCGCTCACGGGGTCGTACATCATGCCGTTTTTGGCCAATGTCCGTGACGATACCTTCGCGCTGCTCCTCCAGTCCGATTTGGACGCGCGGTATGTGGGGACACAGCTGACAGCCGGAGGGCTGGGGCTGCTGAACACCACATTTGTCAGCCAGCAGGGTTCCACGGCTGTGAATGTGGCGCTGCCCTTCGAAACCCCATGGCGCGCCGTCGCCATTGGATCTCTCAAAAATGTGGCGGAGAGCAACCTCGTGCAGTGCCTCGCGCCCGAGACGGCCATGGACGTCGGTTGGATTGAGCCGGGCGTCACCGCGTGGACTTGGTACAACAACGACTCCTGCCGCGATTTCGACGTTTACAAACAATACGTCGACCTGGCTTCGGAGATGGGCTGGAAGTACATCCTGCTGGATGAGGGATGGCAGCTCGGCAACAACGAGGGAACGGTCGGCGGCTCCAACTACTATGGTGTGCTTCCGTGGATTCCGGATCTCATCGAATACGGCCGCGAGAGGGGCGTCGGTCTGCTGGTCTGGGCGCACTACCGGGATATGCAGGGCGATAAGATAAGCCGCATCCAGGAGTGGGCCGAACTGGGCATCAAGGGCACCAAAGTGGATTTCTTCAACAGTGAGGCGCAGAGCGTTCTGGCCCAGATAGACCGAATCCGTGAGGAAACGGCGAAGTGGGGTCTGCTGCTCAATCTCCACGGCGCGGTGACGCCGACGGGCGAGAACCGCACCTATCCGCACCTCCTCTCGCGCGAGGGCGTCTATGGCGAGGAGCAGAAGAAGTGGAGCGATACGACCGTGGCGCAGGATATCATCCTGCCTTTCACCCGCAACGTCCCCGGCGAGATGGACTACACCCCGGCGTATTCCACGCTGTTCAATAGGGGCGACAACAGGACATACGGCTACAGCACCGCACTGACGGTGGTGTTTGAAAACGGCATTCCCTGTTTTGCCGACAAGCCCGATGTGTACCGCGCGGCCGCGACCTACGATTTCTTCCGGAACATTCCGGCGGTTTGGGATGAATCCCTCTTCTTGGGCGGTTACCCGGAGGAATATGCGACCTTTGCGAGAAGGAGCGGGGAAAACTGGTACATCGGCGCCATCACCGACGCGGCGCGGACGTTCACGGTCGACTTGGACTTCCTTGAGGAGGGGACATCCTATTACGCCTCCCTCTACACAGACGGCGCCACGCGGACGGACATCAGCATCGACTACCGGCGGGTGTCCAAAGGCGATACCATCGCGCTGCCCATGCTGCTCCACGGCGGCGCGGCGGTTAAACTCACGAAACAGGCGCCAAAGCTGCCAAGAAGCGTCACCGTCAGTCCGTCCGCCGTCGCCGTCGAGGTCGGCAAGACGGCCCGCTTTGATGTAGTGGTGGATACCTCGGACGGTATCCCGGACATCACGAAATTCGTCTGGGTGGCCGAAGATCCGGAGGTGGCGGAAGTTTCTCCTGTCGGCGTTGTGACGGGCAAAAAAGTGGGGTACACCAGGGTCTCGCTGATGGGTCCGACGGGCGCGCTTGCCACGGCGTATGTCACGGTGGATCCGGGCTATGTACTGAAGGCGCCCTGGCGCGTGCTGCGCGGGAACGCCAGCGCCGCCGTCCAGTCGCCCACGCGCCTTGAGGTAGCAACTGAGAGCGGCGATCTTTATCAGATGAGGAACAATGCGGGCACAGTGAACAACATCCACCTGGTTGACATCGCAAACACGGCGGACAGCAACTTCACCATCACGGCGGAGCTCACCTTCCAGCCCACCGTCAACTATCAAACGGCCGGGCTCACCGTCTATTTGGGAGACGGCAATTTCGTGTCGGTACTGCGGCGCTATCATTCCAGCGCCACGCCCTATAACTGCGTCATGTCCGTCATGAACACAAATGCCAGCGACACGGGGATAACCACCACGACGACGACGACGGAGACCCGCTACGCGGATGTCGCTACGGCGAAAATCTATCTAAAATTGGAAAAATTGGGCACTGCCATCACCGGCTATTACAGTGCCGACGGGGAATCGTGGACGGCGACCACAGCCCGGGTGAACAATTTGGTGAATGGTGCCCAGTCGCTCGGCGTCGGTTTCTACGCGGCCAACGGCAGCGGGTCGGCGTCCACTGCGGCGGTATTTGAGAACTTCCGGCTGAACGGCGAACTCATTCCCTTTTCAGAAAATGTCATCGCCGCCATCGCCGAGGAGGACATCTTGACATCCATCGGCGCCGCGCCCGCGCTCCCCGAGACGGTACGGGTGAGATACAGCGACAAATCGGAGGGGACAGCCGCTGTCACATGGAGTTCCTATGACGCCTCCCTGCTCAATACACCCGGCGTTTTTGTGGTGGAAGGAGCCATTGAGGGGACGGACGTCAAGGCGAAGGCCCGTGTGACGGTTCTGCCGCCCGTGCTCACGGCGTCGCTTGCACTGTCGTCTCCGGCGCCCGGCCGCGTGAGGGCCGACGCGACGCTGCGCAACGGCGGCGCGCCGGTTGCCTATGTGTTCATCCTTGCCCTCTACGACGCCTCCGGACGTCTGGCCGACACGGTATTCTCGGACGGAACCGCGGCGTTATCGGAGCAAGCGTCGCTTGAAACCGCGCTGCCGGAGGGCGGCACGGCCCGCGCATTCCTTTGGGAAGCGTCCACGTTCCGACCGCTGGCCGAAAGCGCCGGCTGACGATACGCCCGTGCGCCGCCGCCGAATTTCGGTGCGCAGTGTACAAAAAGGCCGCTCTCTCCCCGTCGCACGGCGGAGAGGGCGGCCTTTTCTACTTTTTATGGATGCGCAGCCCCTCAGCTGATGTTATGTTCGCGGAGATAGCGGCGGATGGCGAGGAGGGAGGCGTCCGACATGATGTGTTCGATGGCGCAGGCGTCTTGTTCTGCCTCGGCGGGGTCCACGTGCAGGACGCGAATCAGAAAGAGCTCGATGGCCTCGTGCTTGCTGCAGATCCAGCGGGCCAGCCGCTGGCCCTCCTCGGTGATGCGCACCTCGCGGTATCGGGCGCCCTCCACCAGCCCCATCTCGTGCAGCACGGATACGGCGCGGTTCACGGTTGCCTTTGTCACGTCCATCTTCGCGGCAATGTCCGTTACGCGCGCGCGCCCATTCTGCTCGCACAGGGCGTAGACGGTCTCAAGATACCCCTCCATCTTGATCGTGAGCTTCTGCATGGCGCGCCTCCTTCGGAACGATTTACCCCAATTGGCTCTTGGCCGCGCTCACGCACCGCCCGGCGCGAAGGCACGCAGGGCCTCGATATCCGCCGGGGTGGCGGCGGGCAGGAGACGGCGTGTGCGGTCGATGCGTTTGATGAGTCCGAGCAGCGTCCGGCCCTCGCCCACTTCGACAAAAGTATCGGCCCCCGCCGCCGCCATAGAGAGGACGCAGCGCCGCCAGCGCACGGGGCTGCACATCTGCAGCGCCATGTGGGCGGGCAGGTCGGCGCTGTCCGGCAGACGGTCCCCGGTCACGTTTGTATACAGCGGAAGTCGCGGCGGGTGGACGGCGAAACCCGCCATGGCCGCGCGCAGCGTCTCGGCGGCCGGAGCCATGTCCGGTGTGTGAAAAGCAGCCGACAGCGCGAGCGGAACCACTTTCATCGCACCGGCCTCGCGGCAGCGCTGTCCGGCGGCGGCGACGGCGTCCGGCGTGCCGGCGATGACCGTCTGGCCGGGCGCGTTGTCGTTGACGGGCTGCGCCTCGCCGCCGGCCTCGCGGCAGATTGCCTCCACCGTGTCCCAGGCGAGGCCGAGCACGGCGGTCATCGCGCCGCCCCGGTTGTCGGCGGCCCGTTGCATGGCCTGCGCGCGGGCGCGCACCAGGCGCAGGCCGTCATCCCAAGTGAGAAACCCGGCCGCGCACAGCGCCGTACACTCCCCAAGGGAGAATCCCGCGACGGCGGCGGGTGTAAGGCCAAAAGACGTGAGCACCCAGTGTGCGGCCATGCCGACGACAAACAGTGCCACCTGAGCGTGCTCGGTGCGGGCCAGTACGGCTTCCTCCGTCTCGAAACACAGCGTTTTGGAATCGATCTCCAGCACGTCGCCGGCCAGCGCGAAGGCTTCGCGCGCCGGGGCGTATTGCTCGTACAGTGCGCGTCCCATCCCGGGCCGCTGGGCCCCCTGACCGGGGTAAACGAAAGCAAAGGTTGACATCGGTGCTTCTCTCCCAGTATAATTGGTCTGTTATCCTTTGGGCTCGAGTGGGTTATCAGCTTGTTTAAGTATATCATAAAAAATCCCTGACGCAAGAGGGGGCTTGGCATTTTGAGAGTATACGTGGCCGGCACGGGCCGATGCCTGCCGCCGGATGTCCTGACCAACGCGGACTTGGCCCGCATGGTGGACACCTCGGACGAATGGATCGTCGGACACACCGGCATCCGGACCCGCCACATCGCGAAGACGATGAAAAATGTCGATATGGCGGAAGCAGCCGCGCGCGCCGCGATGGAAAACGCCGGCTGCACGCCCGCCGACATCGATATGGTGGTGGTGTCAACCGTCACACCGGACCGGATGTACCCCGCGCTGGCCTGCGATCTGCAAAACCGGCTGGATCTGCCGGACGTCTTCTGTATGGATGTCAGCGCCGCTTGCAGCGGTTTTATCTATGCGGTCGATGTGGCGGCCCGCCGCATCCTGACCGGCGGCGCGCGGACGGCGCTGGTCGTGGCGTCCGAGAAGCTCACCGCTACGGTGGATTACACAGATCGCACCACCTGCATCCTGTTCGGCGACGGCGCGGGCGCCGCCGTGCTGCGGGGGGACGAGAAGGCAGGCGGCGGCTGGCTAGGGTCCTTTCTGGCCGCCCGGGGCGACGACGGCGCCGCGTTGCGCTGTATGCCGGGCGGACGGATCAAAATGGAGGGGCATGAGGTGTTCCGTTTCGCCGTGCGGGTCATGCCGGAGGCCATCGAGAAACTGTTGGTCCGCACGGGGCACGCGATTTCGGACTGCAAATTTGTCATCCCGCACCAGGCGAATCTTCGCATCATCAGAGCCGTGCAGCGCCGGTACGCGCTGCCGGAAGAAAAAGTGGTCGTTACGGTCGACCGCTACGGCAACATGTCCAGCGCCTGCATCCCCGTCGCACTGGACGAACTAAACCGGGCGGGACGTCTGGAACCGGGCGACCTGCTGCTGATGGTTGGGTTCGGCGCGGGGCTCACCTATGGCGCCGCTCTTTTTGAATGGAGTGAATGAAACAATATGGTTTCCACACGATTTTCTCGGATGCTCGGGCTCAAATATCCCATCGTCCAGGGCGGCATGGCTTGGGTGGCGGAGGCCACGCTGGCCGCCGCCGTGTCGCAGGCGGGTGGGCTCGGGCTCATCGCCGGCGGCGCGGCTCCGGCGGATGTCATCCGCCGTGAGATACGCCGCGCGAAAGAGTTGACACAGCATCCGTTTGGCGTTAACATCATGCTGATGAGCGAATTTGCCGACGACCTGGCCCAGCTCGTGCTCGACGAGAAAGTACCGGTCGTGACGACGGGCGCAGGCAGCCCGGGGCGCTTTATGGCTGCCTGGCGGGAGGCGGGCGTCGCCGTCGTCCCGGTCGTTGCCTCCGTGGCGCTGGCCAAGCGCATGGAGAAACTGGGCGCGGCCGCCGTGGTGGCGGAGGGCTGCGAGTCCGGTGGGCACATCGGGGAGCTTGCGACGATGGCGTTGGTGCCGCAGGTGGCGGACGCGGTGGAGATCCCGGTGGTCGCCGCCGGCGGCATCGCGGACGGACGCACGTTGGCTGCTGCCTTTCTGCTGGGGGCGGAGGGGGTGCAGTGCGGTACCTGTTTTCTGCCAGCCGACGAGTGCCAGATCCATGAGAACTACAAGAAGATGATCTTAGAGGCGCATGACACCAGTACGATCGTCACCGGACGCTACGGTGCCGGGCACCCCATTCGGCAGCTCAAGAACCAAATGGCGCGGGACTACATCGGACTGGAGAAGAGCGGCGCCACACTGGAAGATCTCGAAAAGGCGGCCGCCGGATCACTGCGCCGCGCCGTGCAGGAGGGCGACACCCGGCAGGGGTCTTTCATGGCGGGACAGATCGCGGGGCTTGTGAAGACCCGCGCAAAGGCGGCGGAGATCATCGAAACAATGTTTGCCGATGCGGCCCGGCGGCTGACGGCCGCGCAGGGAGCGTGGGGGATTGAGAATTGAGGGTGGAGAATTGAAAGTGGAGCGCGGGGAGAAAGTCGCGTTGGTGACCGGCGCATCCCGGGGGATCGGCGCGGCGATCGCGCGCGCGCTGGCCGCTGATGGGTTTTCTTTAATGCTGAGCTGCCGTGGGAACACGGATCGCGCCGAAGCGGTGGCGGAGGCATGCCGTGCCGAGGGCGTGTCCGCCGCCGTGTGGACGGGGGACCTGGCCGCTCCGACCGCCTGCCGGCAGCTGGCGGAGGAGACGTGGACGCGTTTCGGACGGATCGACGTGCTGGTGAACAACGCCGGCGTCACGCGGGACGGCCTGCTGGTGCGCATGACGGACGCGCAGTGGGACGAAGTGATCGCGATGAATCTGACCGCGGGTTATCAAATGATGCGGCATGTCACGCCGCGCATGTTCCGGGCGCGCCGCGGGCGGGTCATCAACATCGCCTCGGTGGCCGGTGTGACCGGCAATGCGGGCCAGACCAATTACGCCGCTGCCAAGGCGGGGCTCATCGGCCTGACCAAGGCGGCGGCCAAAGAGTTGGGCAGCCGCGGCATCACGGTCAACGCCGTGGCGCCGGGGCTGATTGAGACAGATATGACGGACGCACTGACCGATCAACAGCGGGAGGCCGTGCTGTCGCACGTATCGGCCGGCCGCGTGGGACGCCCCGAAGAGGTGGCCGCCGTGGTGGCCTTTTTGGCGTCCGAGGGCGCGGCTTACATCACGGGCCAGGTGATTCGTGTGGACGGCGGCCTGGTGCTCTGAGCGCCCGCGCGGTACCTTTGGAGACAATATTTCGCGGTATCGATCGCGATATCGATAGGGAGGCGGGAGACTATGGTCCGTGTGGTGATCACCGGCATCGGTGTGGTGAGCCCGGTGGGGTTGGGCGTCGAGGCCTTTTGGAACAACTTGCTGGCCGGTGTCTGCGGCATTGTGCCGATCACTCGATTTGACACGACCGGGTACAAGGCCAAGTTGGCCGGCGAAGTGAACGATTTTCGGGCTGAGGATTTCATAGAAAAGCGAGAAGCCCGTCGCATGGACCGGTACTGTCAGTTCGCCGTGGCGGCCACGCGCATGGCGGTGGCGGACGCCGCCGCAGATTTCACCGGGGACACGGACACCGTGGGTTCCTACATAGGCAGTGGCATCGGCGGCATCCTGACCTTGGAAGCGGAACATCAAAAGTTGATGGAGCGGGGGCCCGGGCGAGTGTCGCCCTTCTTTATTCCGATGATGATCTCCAACATGGCGTCCGGCGTGGTCTCGATGACGTTTGGCCTCAAGGGGGCATCCTACTGCCCGGTGAGCGCCTGCGCGTCTGGGACCAACGCCGTGGGCGAAGCCTTTTTGGCGATCCAGCGGGGCGAACTCACCGCCTGCCTGGCCGGCGGGGCAGAGGCCGCCGTCACGCCGTTGTCGTTGGCAGGATTTTCCAATATGACGGCACTCTCCAGCGCGGACGACCCGGCGCTGGGGCTGTTGCCGTTTGACAAGCGGCGCGCGGGCTTCATCATGGGCGAGGGTGCCGGGATACTGGTGCTCGAATCGCTGGAGAGAGCGCGCGCCCGCGGCGCGCGGGTCTACTGCGAAATTGTGGGGTATGGCGCGACGTCGGACGCCTACCACATTACAAGCCCGGACCCAGAGGGCGCGGGCGCGGCGCGGGCGATGATCCGGGCGATGGCCCAGGCGGGGCTGGCGCCGCGGGAGATCACATACATCAACGCCCACGGCACCGGCACGCAGCTCAACGACGCGGTGGAGACAGTGGCTCTCCATCGGGCGTTGGGCGAAGCCGCTGCGCAAGTGGCCGTGAGTTCGACGAAGTCGATGACGGGGCATCTGCTGGGCGCGGCCGGCGGCATCGAGGCGGCCGCTTCCGTGTTGGCGGTGTATGGGGACGCGATGCCTCCCACCATCCATTACGAGGAACGGGACCCGGCCTGCGACTTGGACTATGTGCCGAATACGGCGCGTCGCGCGCCCGTGTACGCGGCTCTCAGCAATTCGTTCGGTTTCGGCGGACACAACGCGTCCCTGCTCTTCCGGAAGTATGAGGCGTGAATGGTGAGAAGCGGACGGAAGGCGGACGGGAAGGAGTATAGGGCATGACGCAGAGAGAAATTTTGGATTTGTTGGAGGGCGTACTGACCCGGTTGGCGGGCACCGACGTCGGTGTGCTGCTGGTTGAGGACGAGGGCAGCGGACTGAAGCTGCGCATCGAACGCGCCGCTGCGCCGTCGCCGGTGTGTGGGACGTCGGAAAAAACGCCCGCGCCGGCGGTGTGGGCGAGGGCGCCGGAGGCGGTGTCCGCCGCATCGGAACTTGTGGAAATCCGCGCCCCCATTGTGGGGACGTTTTACGCGGCGCCCGCGCCGGACGCGCCGCCCTTTGTCACGGCCGGGCAGGTGGTGTCTAAGGGAGACACGCTGTGTATCATCGAGGCCATGAAGATGATGAACGAGATCGAGGCCGAGCGCGACGGGGTAATTGTGCGCGTGTTGGCGCAAAATGGTGGTCTCGTCGAGTTCGGCCAGCCGCTGTTTGAGATGGAGGGAGTGTGAGGATGCTGGGAGGCGAGGAAATTCAAAAGATCATCCCGCATCGGCCGCCGTTTTTGCTGCTGGATGAGATCGACGAACTTGAGCCCGGCGTCCGGGCTGTCGGCCGCTGGCGGCTCACCGGCGCGGAGGATTTTTTTCGGGGCCATTTCCCTGGCCAGCCGGTGCTGCCCGGGGTGTTGATCATCGAATCGATGGCGCAGACAGGCGGTGTGGTCATGCTGTCGCTGCCGTGCTACGCCGGCAAGCTCGCCTATTTTGCGGGGATCGACAAAGTGCGCTTTCGGCGGAAAGTCTTCCCGGGCGACTGTCTTGAGACAGACGTACGGATTGAGCGCGTGTTCCAAAATATCGGGTACGGAAAGGCCACGGCCTCGGTGAACGGGGAGAAGGCGGCCTCCGGCACCTTGAAATTTTCGATTGGGTAGGGGCTATGTTTAAACGAATTCTCATTGCCAACCGCGGGGAGATCGCGGTGCGGATCATCCGCACCTGCCGTGACCTTGGTATCATCTCGGTCGCGGTTTTTTCCGAGGCGGACAGGGACTCGATGCATGCGCAGATCGCCGACGAGGCCGTCTGTATCGGGCCGGCGGCCTTGGGGGAGAGCTATCTGAACGTCGACCGAATTTTGGCCGCAGCGCTGGCCATCGGCGCCGACGCCGTGCACCCTGGGTACGGTTTTTTGTCGGAGAACGCGCACTTTGCCGAGTGTGTGGCGGCATGCGGACTGACATTCATCGGACCGCCCCCGGAGGCCATCCGGCTGCTCGGGGACAAGGCGCGGGCTATCCGGACCGCCCGGGACGCCGGCGTGCCGGTGGTACCGGGTTCGGAAGGGGTGGTCCGGGACACGACGCAGGCCGCCGCCGTGGCGCGCAAGGTAGGCTATCCGCTGCTCATCAAGGCTGTCTCCGGCGGCGGCGGGCGCGGCATCCGTCTGGTGGAGGATCCGGCGGCGCTGCCGACGGCCTACATCGCGGCGTGCGCCGAGGCGCACGCCAATTTTGGCGACGGCAGCGTGTATATGGAGCGTTTCCTCCACCGGCCCCGCCACATCGAATTTCAGATACTGGGCGATCAATACGGGCAGATTGTGCACCTGTTTGAGCGCGAGTGCTCGATCCAGCGCCGCCACCAGAAGTTGATTGAGGAGTCGCCGAGCCCTCTGCTCACCGCCGGCCTGCGCGCGGAGATGGGGGCGGCGGCGGTGCGGCTGGCCCAGGCGGCCGGCTACTGCAATGCGGGCACCGTTGAGTTTCTGGTGGACGAGAACCGGGCGTTTTATTTCATGGAGATGAATCCGCGCATCCAGGTGGAGCATCCGGTGACGGAGTGTGTGACAGGCTTCGATCTTGTGGCCGAGCAGATCCGGATCGCCGCCGGGCAGCCGCTTGGCCTCTCGCAGGCGGACCTGCGGCAGTGGGGGCACGCCATCGAATGCCGTGTGAACGCGGAGGATCCCATGCGCGACTTCCTGCCTGGTCCGGGTCCCATCCGGACGCTCAACCTGCCGGGCGGGCCGGGGGTGCGGGTGGATGCCGCCATCTACCAGGACTATGTGGTGCCGCCCTACTACGACTCCCTGCTGGCCAAATTGATCACCCACGGACATGACAGGCGTCAGGCGCTGGCGCGCGCCCGGCGCGCCATGGCCGAGTTCCACGTGGAGGGCGTGCCCACCACGACCGACTTCCAATTGCAGATCCTGCGCGAGCCGGACTTTGCCGCCGGGAATTTTTCGATCGACTATCTTGAGACGCACACATTTCCGCCCGTTGGGTGATCCTTGGCGGCGGAGCGCCGGGGTGAAGCGGATACTTGTCCGTCGGCGCCGGGTCTTGGCGCCGCGGACACACGAAGGGGAAGGAGAGGGCGCATGCTGAAAGATCTCTTCAAAAAGGCGCGGTATGTCTCGGTGCCGCTCGCACAGCGTGTCCGTCAGGAGGCGGAAGTGGACCTGCCAGACGATCTGTACCGCCCGTGTCCCTCATGTGGCAAGGCGGTCTTTCGAGAGGAGTTTGAGGCCGCGCACAAGGTATGTCCGCTGTGTGGCCGTCATGAGCGCCTCACGGCGCAGGAGCGGATTCTGACCACGGCAGACGCCGACAGTTTTGAGGAGCTGTTTGTCGATGTGCAGACGGTCAACCCGCTGGAGTTTCCGGGGTACACGCGGAAGATCGACGTCCTCCGGAAGAAGACCGGGCTTGAGGAGGCCGTTGTGACCGGACGGTGCCGGATTCAGGGGCATGAGACACTGCTGGCCGTGATGGACAGCCGGTTCCTGATGGCCTCGATGGGCAGCGTCGTGGGCGAAAAGCTGACAAGATTGTTTGAGGCCGGCCGCGCCGGGAGGCTGCCGGTCGTCCTGTTCGCGGCGTCGGGCGGTGCGCGGATGCAGGAGGGCATTCTGTCCCTCATGCAGATGGCGAAGGTCAGCGGGGCCGTGGGCGCGCACGGGGCCGCCGGCGGCCTGTACATCACGGTGCTGACTGACCCGACGACCGGAGGTGTCACGGCGAGCTTTGCGATGCTGGGCGACATCATCTTGGCCGAACCCGGGGCGCTGATTGGGTTTGCCGGCAAACGCGTCATCGAGGGTACGATCCATCATCAGCTCCCGGAGGGTTTTCAGAGCGCCGAGTTCCAGCAGGCGCACGGTTTTGTGGACGGCATTGTGCCCCGCGGCGCCCTGCGGGACATGCTGGGTAAGCTGCTGGCTTGGCACCGGGGACCGGGGGTCCAAAGCGCGGCGGACGAGCCCGCGGCGGGTCTGTGAGATGAGGCAGCCAAGAGACGAGAGAGGAGAGACGTCCGGATATGGCGATTAAGGAGGCGGCGATGTCGCCCGCCGTGCGGAAGATGGAACTGGCCCGTCTGCGCGGCCGGCCCACGCTCCGCGACTACATACCCCTTCTGTTTGAAGACTTCATCGAGCTGTACGGGGACAGGATGTTTGCCGACGACAGCGCCGTCTTGGGCGGCTTGGCACTGTTGGAGGACCGCCCCGTCACCGTAATTGGGCATGTCAAAGGGAAGAGCACCCGGGAAAACATCGACGTCAATTTTGGTATGGCCCATCCGGAGGGCTACCGCAAAGCGCTGCGTCTCATGAAACAGGCGGGAAAATTTGGAAGACCTGTCGTGTGTCTGGTGGATACGCCGGGCGCTTTTTGCGGAGTGGGCGCGGAGGAACGGGGTCAGGGCGAGGCCATTGCGCGCAATCTGATGGAGATGATGGCACTCACTGTCCCTGTTGTGTCGGTGGTCACCGGCGAGGGAGGCAGCGGCGGCGCGTTGGGGCTGGCCGTGGCCAACCGGGTGTTGATGTTGGAGAACGCGGTGTATTCGGTCATCTCGCCGAAGGGCTGTGCGAGCATTCTCTGGAAGGACCCGGCGCGGGAGTATGAAGCCGCCGATCTGTTGCAGATCACGGCGGAGGATCTGTTGCGCCTCGGCGTCGTCGACGGGATCATCCCGGAACCGGAAGGCGGCGCGCACAGGAATGTGCGCAAGACGGCTCTGGCGATCCGGGCCGCCGTCACCGCCGCGCTGACCGCGTTGGAGGAAGAGACGGATCTTGCCCAGAAGCGATACGACAAATTCCGAGCCATGGGCGTATTTCAAATCGACGAATAAACAACAGCTCGGGTCGCAGTCGCCTAAGGTGTGTTTGAAAAACAGGGGATTGTAAAAAAGTGCACAAAAAGGTAAAATACAGTCAACGAAATGGGCGAGGTGAAGGGAATGCGTCGTTATGAGTTGACGGACAGCGAATGGA